>JANOOU010000255.1:0-5667 GCA_031421475.1 Gammaproteobacteria bacterium
AAAAAAGGTTTCTTCATCGACTTCATTGGCAGTCGTATGATGTGAAATAAATACAACCTGAATTTTTTCGTAGGTGCGGGTGAGGAATAAATACAACAACATAAAAAATCGCTTGGCCATGTCTTTTTCTTCGCGCCCCATGGAGCCTGATACATCCATGATGCAAAACATAACCGCCTGCGTGGTTGGCCGGGGTTGATCAATGCGATTGTTATAACGTAAATCGAAGGTGTCTATAAACGGTATGCGCGTTATGCGTTTTTTTAGCTCGTCAATTTTATGCCGCAAATCAATAATAATCGGGTCGAGTTCGCTGCGGGATAATATTAGTCTCGCCAGTTCTTCTTCTGCTTCGCGAATCTCTTTTTGATAGGGTGAGCGCAGTGCAATGCGTCGACCCATGGCGCCACGCAGGGATCGAACGATATTGATGTTGCTGGGGGTGCCGTCGTTTTTGTAACCGGCGCGTACTTTTTTTACATCCTTGATCGTGGAAAGTTTGGTTTTAACCAGATTGGGTAATTCGAGATCCTCGAAGAAGAACTGGAGAAATTCTTCGCGAGTGAGTTCAAACATGAATTCATCCTGTCCCTGGCCGTCTTCCGAGCCTTCGGTGCCCTGGCCTTTGCCAGAGCCGGATGATTGACGTTTGAGGTGATCACCGACATTGAATTGCTTGTTGCCAGGGCGTACACGGTCGCGTTGTCCGCCTTCGCCATGATGAAAAAAAGGTTCGGAAATATCCCGTGTTGGAATGGATATTTTTTCGCCTTTGTCCAGATCGGTCACACGGCGTTGCGAAATGGCATCGGTAACAGCGCGTTTTATTTGTCCGCTAAACCGTCGAATGAATTTTTGCCGGTTAACAGCACTTTTGTTTTTCCCGTTGAGACGCCTGTCAACTATACGGGCCATATTTCGGTTCTCAAGATGATTTTCTTACGCGCAAATACCACTCACTGAGTAATCGTACTTGCTTTTCCGTATAACCTCGTTCAACCATGCGGCTGACAAAGTCTTCATGTTTCTTCTGGTCATCAATCGATGCCTTGGCATTAAAGGAAATAACCGGCAGTAAATCTTCTGTGTTGGAGAACATTTTCTTTTCGATGACGGCACGTAGTTTCTCGTAACTGGTCCAGACCGGATTTTTGCCCTTGTTATTGGCGCGTGCGCGCAGTACAAAGTTCACGATCTCGTTACGGAAATCTTTTGGATTGCTAATGCCGGCAGGTTTTTCGATTTTTTCAAGCTCCTGATTCAGCGCACCACGATCAAACATTTCGCCGGTTTCCTGATCACGGTAATCGGTGTCCTGTATCCAGTAGTCGGCGTAGCTGACATAGCGGTCGAAAATATTCTGGCCATATTCAGAATAGGATTGCAGATAGGCGGTTTGAATTTCTTTGCCGATAAACTCAATATATTTTTGAGTTAAATAACCTTTAAGATGTGACAGGTATTTTTCTTCAACTTCGGAAGCAAATTGTTCGCGTTCAATTTGCTGTTCGATAATGTACAGGAGGTGAACTGGATTGGCGGCAATTTCGGTACTATCGAAATTAAACACGCGCGATAAAATCTTGAAGGCAAAGCGTGTGGATAGACCAGTCATGCCCTCGTCTACGCCGGCGTAATCGCGGTATTCCTGGAATGACTTGGCATTGGGATCGGTGTCTTTTAAGTTTTCGCCATCATAAATTCGCATCTTGGAATAGATGCTGGAATTTTCCGGGTCTTTCAGTCGTGACAACACCGCAAACTGCGCCATCATCTTGAGTGTATCCGGGGCACAGGGTGCGGAATGCAGCGAACTGTGTTCCAGCAGTTTTTCGTAAATTTTGACTTCATCGGAGTAACGCAGGCAATAAGGTACTTTCACAATGTAAATGCGATCGAGAAAGGCTTCGTTGTTTTTATTGTTTTTAAAGGCCTGCCATTCCGATTCATTGGAATGCGCCAGTATGATGCCTTCAAACGGAATGGCCGGAAAACCTTCCGTGCCCTTGTAATTGCCTTCCTGGGTAGCGGTGAGCAGGGGGTGTAGCACCTTGATCGGTGCTTTGAACATTTCAACGAATTCCAGCAAGCCTTGATTGGAGCGGCATAAGCCGCCGGAAAAGCTGTAGGCATCCGGATCATCCTGGGAATATTGTTCCAGTTTTCGAATATCAACCTTGCCCACCAGTGATGAAATATCCTGATTGTTTTCATCGCCGGGTTCGGTTTTGGAAACGGCAATTTGGCGTAATACGGAAGGGGTTAAACGCACCACCCGAAATTTGGAAATATCACCGTTATATTCGTGCAGACGTTTCGTGGCCCAGGGTGACATGATGGTGTTGAGGCAGCGCACCGGTATGCCGTAATCTTTTTCCAGAATATCGGCGTCTTCATGGGGATTGAAGAGGCCTAATGGCGATTCAAAAACCGGTGAGTCTTTAATCGCATAGAACGGTACTTTTTCCATTAGGGCTTTGAGGCGTTCGGCCAGTGATGATTTACCGCCGCCAACCGGGCCGAGTAAATAGAGAATTTGTTTGCGTTCTTCCAGGCCTTGCGCCGCATGGCGGAAGAAGGACACGATTTGTTCGATCACTTCTTCCATGCCGTAAAACTCACGGAATGCCGGGTAAAGTTTGATCACCTTGTTGGAGAATAAGCGGCTTAAGCGGGTGTCGTGATGGGTATCCAGCAACTCGGGTTCACCGATAGCGGCCAACATGCGTTCTGCTGGACTGGCGTAAGTTAGTAAATCTTTTTTGCACAGTTCAAGATATTCCTGCAGGCTGAATTCTTCCTCGCGTGATTTCTCGAAGCGTGATGAGTAGTGATTGAATATGCTCATGTCATATACCTCGTAGTACAGTGTTCGTCGCCCTTGGCAAAACTATAGACCAGATTGCATTGAGTTGGCTCCCGTCAGGCCGTGATTTCCAGCCTTTGGAATGCACTTCATGCTAGTTTACGCAATATACAGGCCGGTAGCATGGAAATACACGGGTGCTGCACTGAAATAGTACGACGCAGTGTGTTCAGTGAGGGTTCACTCACGTTGTTTGTCATGCAAGTTATTGAATCTTGGGAAAAACAAATTTCGGCTGATTGTTTGTGGGTTCTCGATGTAATAGAAAACTAGAGTCATTATCGAGCTACCCTATAAAATACTTATTGAAATAGCGTTCGATATAAAAATCTGTTTATAAAGTTTTGCAGCTAGAATGCGTGGGCTTTTGCACCGTGTCGACGCGACTCATAACAGGTACAAATATGACAAATTCAAATTCATCCACTGCAACGGACGCCGTTAGTCACAGTATTGCCGCAGTGGATCTGGGTTCAAATAGCTTTCATATGATTGTTGCAGAAGAACGACAAGGCCAACTGGTGGTTCTGGATCGTATCAAGGAAATGGTGCGCCTGGCGGCGGGCCTGGATAAGGACGGAAATTTATCTGCCGAGGTT
This sequence comes from Gammaproteobacteria bacterium, assembly GCA_031421475.1. Classification (GTDB taxonomy): domain Bacteria; phylum Pseudomonadota; class Gammaproteobacteria; order SZUA-229; family SZUA-229; genus JACPVK01. Next base: position 3,466 of record JANOOU010000255.1, read on the forward strand.
GAGCAACGGGCGCTGGCTTGTTTGCAGCGCTTTGCGCAACGTTTACGCAGCATATCTAGCGTGAGTGTCAGTGCCGTGGGTACCAATACCTTGCGGCGCACACGCAATGCCGAGTTGTTTTTACAGCGTGCCGAGTCTGAACTGGGGCACCCCATCGAAATTATTTCCGGCATCGAAGAAGCGCGTTTGATTTATCAGGGTGTTGCGCACAGTCTGGAACCGGATCATGCGCATCGATTGGTTATAGATATTGGCGGCGGCAGTACCGAGCTGATTATTGGTGAAGATTTTCAACCGATATTGATGGAAAGTCTGGAAATGGGTTGCATCACCCTGACTCAGCGTTTTTTTGCGGATGGTAAAATTACAGGCAAACGTATTAATTCAGCGCGTGTGCATGTATTGCAGCAGATGCGCTCTGTGCGGCACGCGTTTCGCAGTCGTGGCTGGAATGTCGTGATAGGTTCTTCCGGCACGGTGCGGTCAGTCGAAACCGTGGTGCGTGCGCTGTCACTGAGTAAACAGGACGGTATAAGCTTTGTGGCCATGCAATTATTGCTGGAAAAACTCAAGCAATTTGATGAGATTAACGCGATTAAACTTAATGGTTTGCAGGATGACCGGATGCCGGTTTTTCTGGGTGGTCTCATCGTACTGAGCGGTGTCTGTGAAGCGCTGGGCATCAAGCAAATGCAGGTATCGGAAGGTGCCTTGCGGGAAGGTTTGTTATATCAATTGATGGGTCGTCGTCACGACCATGATATTCGTAATCAAACGGTGCAGGCGCTGGCGAACCGTTTTCATGCAGATGCTGAACATGCGGGGCGTTTGCAACGCACCGCTAATGAAATGTTGCGGCAGGTCTGGCAGGCTTGGGGTCTCAACGAGGAAACCTCTTTCCGTTTGCTCAACTGGGCCTGCGCGCTACATGAAATAGGTCGTGACATTGCACATTCTGGGTATCACAAACACAGTAGTTATATTATTGAGAATGCAGACATGGCAGGATTTTCGCAACAGGAACAAAAACGCATGGCGATACTGGTGCGCGCACAGCGGGGCAAGCTCAGTAATAATTTATTTACGGTACTTAATAAAGCCAGTCAGGGTGTTGTGATAAAACTTGCGATCGTGCTGCGACTGGCTGTGATTTTTCATCGCAGCCGTTCCGATATTGGATTACCGCCGATTCGGGTGGAGCTTAAACAGGAAAAGTTGTTTTTGAGTATTCCTTCCAGTTGGACCGAGCAGCATCCCTTAACGCTGGATGATCTGGAACAGGAAGCCGAATATGTACAGACCCTGGATATAAAATTAAAAGTTAAAATTATTAGTGATGCAGCGGCTAACACTTGAATCAGGACGGTTTACCCATGGCACTCAAGGCAACTATAAGCAAGGTTGAGTTGAATATTGCAGATATGAATCGCAATTATTATCACAGCCACCATCTCACATTGGCGCAACATCCTTCCGAAACCGACGAGCGCATGATGATGCGGCTGGTGGCGTTTGCGCTGAATGCGTCGGCGGATTTAAGTTTTACCAAAGGTTTGAGTACCGATGATGAACCTGAGATCTGGCAGAAAGATTTAACCGATCGCATATTATTGTGGATTGAGCTGGGCCAGCCTGATGAAAAACGTATCAAGAAAGCCTGTAGCCGATCGGATCAGGTTATTGTTTACACCTATCAATCGCGCAGTGCGCAACCCTGGTGGCAAAAAATAGCACCCGCTCTGCGCCGCTTCAACAACTTGCAGGTAGTGGAATTAACAACGATTTCAGATGTGCAGATAGGGTCGCTGGCACAGCGCGGTATGCAGTTGCAATGCAACATCCAGGACAGTGCCATTTATGTGTCATCCACTATCGCCGAAGTTGAGTTGGGTTTGAATAAATTGATGTAAGGACTGAGCCTTGTTTAAACGCCTGTATTGTCCAATTATTTTCGCCTGTTACATTCAGCTAGGTTGTGTATTCCTGGCTTTTTGGTAGGCAAGCAAGGCTTTTTTTGCGATGGGAAATTGTAGTTGTATGGCATCGACCAGCGCAGGGCACAGGTCTTTATTTTTGTCATTTGCTAAACGCTCAAGTTTTGTCGCCAGCTTGCTGATCTCGGCAGCACCCACGTTGCCACTACTGGCCTTGAGTGCATGTGACACGTGCATCAGTGTGTTGAAGTTTTGTTGTTTGATAGCG
>JANOOU010000256.1:0-3046 GCA_031421475.1 Gammaproteobacteria bacterium
CCCAATCCGCATGATATTTTGCGCTTGCAGGGCGTCGAATCACTGGCAGCCTATCTGGTGAAAGAAATTCAGGACGTTTACCGTTTACAGGGCGTAAAAATCAACGACAAGCATATTGAAGTGATCGTGAAGCAAATGCTGCGCAAGGCCGATATTGTTACCCCGGGTGACAGTCGCTTCCTGGCCGGTGAAATTGTTGAGCGCAGTCGGGTTGATGAGGTCAATGCCCGTCTCAAGGCTGAAGGCAAGATTGCCTGTGGTTATAACACTATCTTGCTGGGTATTACCAAGGGCTCGCTGGTAACAGAATCGTTTATTTCAGCGGCTTCATTCCAGGAAACCACGCGCGTTCTTACCGAAGCAGCCGTCCGCGGCAGTCGTGACGATTTACGCGGCCTGAAGGAAAACGTGATTGTTGGTCGCTTGATTCCTGCAGGTACCGGTTTGGCGTTCCATAAGGAGCGTCGCCGTCTACGCGGTGATCGTACAGATCGTCCATTACGGGCTATTACCGAGTTCTCGTCTGAAGATGTCTAGCCGATGAGGATTGCCGGCATGTAAGGACGCGGTTCGTTGTCGGCAATCCAGTGTTATGGCGTGCAACACGGCGTGATTTGGCCGGATTACGAGTTGTGGAAATCGAGGTGTCTGATGCCATAGGTTTTCATATGATTATCTGTCACGTCTGTCCTTGACACGACGTGGTGACACGCATACTATTGCGCTCCCGCGACAGGCCTGACTCGAAGAGGGTCAGGTCTGTTGTTCGTTTTTGCAATGGTATAAAGCGGAAAAAGTTAGTCCCCAGGGTGGGACGTTCGGAGAAAATTGTTCATGACAACTATTAACCAGTTGGTACGCAAGCCGCGCAGTAGCAAGGCTGAAAAGAGTAAGGTTCCTGCTCTGGAAGCGTGCCCGCAAAGACGCGGTGTCTGTACCCGCGTATACACTACTACGCCGAAAAAGCCGAACTCGGCCATGCGTAAGGTTGCCCGTGTGCGCCTGACCAATGGCTACGAGGTCAGCAGTTATATCGGTGGTGAAGGCCATAACTTGCAAGAACACTCAGTCGTATTAATACGCGGTGGTCGTGTCAAGGATTTGCCCGGTGTTCGTTATCACATCGTTCGCGGCAGTCTGGATACCCAAGGCGTTGATAAACGTCGTCAGGGTCGTTCCAAGTACGGCGCGAAGCGTCCTAAAGGCTAACAGGTCAAGACTATGCCAAGAAGAAGAGAAGTTCCCAAACGCGACATCCTGCCAGATCCCAAATTCGGCAGTGAGAAGCTCACAAAATTTATCAATATGCTGATGAAAAGCGGTAAAAAAGCCGTGGCTGAAAGCATTGTGTATGGTGCCCTGGACAAGATCGGTGAAAAAGCCGGTGCTGAGATCATGGGTGTGCTGGATAAGGCGCTGGATAATGTGGCCCCGATGGTTGAGGTGAAGTCACGTCGTGTGGGTGGTGCAACCTATCAGGTTCCGGTAGAAGTGCGCACGAACCGCCGCCAAACCCTGGCGATGCGCTGGATTATTGATGCAGCGCGCAAGCGCGGTGAAAAATCCATGCAAATGAAGCTGGCAGGTGAATTGATGGATGCGGCAGATCAACGCGGCAGTGCAGTCAAGAAGCGCGAAGATACACATCGCATGGCAGAAGCAAACAAAGCGTTTGCCCATTATCGTTGGTAAGCAATAGGACAGTATCGTGGCCCGTAAAACCCCGCTCGACAGATATCGCAATATCGGCATCATGGCTCACATTGATGCCGGCAAGACCACCACGACAGAACGCGTTCTGTTTTATACCGGTGTGTCTCACAAAATTGGTGAGGTGCATGACGGTGCTGCCACCATGGACTGGATGGAGCAGGAGCAGGAACGTGGTATTACGATTACCTCGGCCGCTACAACTTGTTTCTGGCGCGGTATGGCCAAGCAGTTTGATGAGCATCGTATCAACATTATTGATACCCCCGGTCACGTTGACTTCACCATTGAAGTAGAGCGCTCATTGCGCGTACTCGATGGCGCCTGTGCCTTGTTCTGTGCAGTAGGTGGCGTTGAACCGCAGTCTGAAACTGTATGGCGTCAGGCTAATAAGTACGGCGTGCCACGCGTTGCGTTTGTTAACAAAATGGATCGTGCCGGCGCCAACTTTCTGCGTGTTATTGAACAGATGAAAAAACGTCTGGGTGCTAATCCGGTGCCTATGCAGTTGCCTATCGGCGCGGAAGAAAAATACCAGGGCGTAGTCGATCTGGTGAAGATGAAAGCCATTTATTGGAATGAAACCGATCAGGGCATGACCTTCGAAGAGCGCGACATTTCTCCAGACATGAAAGCTTTGTGTGACGAGTGGCGCGAACACATGGTTGCTGCGGCCGCTGAATCCAGCGAAGAGTTGATGGACAAGTACCTCAATAATGGTGACTTGACGATTGAAGAAATCAAGCAAGGTATACGTGCACGTACGCTGAAGGGTGAAATTACACCTGCATTGTGTGGTTCTGCCTTCAAGAACAAAGGCGTGCAGGCGATGCTGGATGCGGTGATTGAATACTTGCCGTCTCCAATGGATAAGCCTGGCATTAAAGGTATCCTCGAAGACGAGAGCAATGCCGAGCGTCATGCTTCGGATGAAGAGCCGTTTGCAGCTCTGGCATTCAAGATTGCAACCGACCCGTTTGTTGGTAACCTGACCTTTTTCCGTGTGTACTCCGGCGTGTTGAAATCCGGTGATGCAGTTTATAACCCGGTGAAGCGCAAGAAAGAACGTATTGGCCGTATCGTGCAAATGCACGCCAACAGCCGTGAAGAAATTAAAGAAGTGCATGCCGGTGATATCGCCGCCGCCATTGGCTTGAAAGATGTAACGACCGGCGACACCCTGTGTGCGCTGGACAAGATTATTACCCTTGAGCGCATGGAATTCCCGGAACCGGTGATTTCGGTTGCGGTAGAACCCAAGACCAAGGTCGACCAGGAAAAGATGGGTATAGCCCTGAGCAAGCTGGCGCAGGAAGATCCTTCTTTCCGCGTCAAG
>JANOOU010000257.1:0-5044 GCA_031421475.1 Gammaproteobacteria bacterium
CCCAGCCATAAAATCGGCTTACTGATGACGCCTTTCGCAAACGGGTTTCGCTTAAGTGCACTCATGTTTTTTTCTTCTCCAGACTCGCAATGTCTCTTATGATGTTTTTACAGAGTTTGTATTCATAACGCAGCCTGTAAAAAACGCTCGTCTTCAATTAAAATCTGCAAACTGAATACCGGCCAGTATTCCTGCTCTTTATGAAATGCCTGTTTGATAAATGGCTGTAACTTATTTTCAATTTCTGGCAGCTCATAGGTTTGTTCGTCCTGTGAAAAATGCCGCAATCCCAATACTTCATTTACTACCAGGCCGATATGTGTCCCGCGTAAAGTAACAACCAATACACGACCATCCCGGCGGCTCTTCAAATTCTCTCCCGTTACAAATCCCTGCACATCCATCAACGGCAATAAACTACCGCGTACATTGGCGATACCCACCACCCATGACTTGGCACCCGGTACCCGCGTAAATTCAGGCATTTCCAGAATTTCAGTGACCTCACCCATCTTTGACAACAAACGGGTTACACCAATACGAAACCCTATACCGACCCAGTCACTTTTTTTACGGTTTAATACCGATAGCTCGGCCGCTCTGGTGCGACATCGGTGATCAGCATCCTGCAAATATTGAAAAATATCTTGCATAGCCTGTTCAGACACGCCCCAGCGCCGCCTTTACCCGATCAATCAAATCTTTTTCTTTCACCGGCTTGACGATGTAATCTTTAGCGCCTTGGCGTATGCCCCATACCTTGTCAGTTTCCTGATCTTTTGTGGTTACAATAATTACGGGGATGGACTTGGTGGCCTCATTCAACGCCAGCTGACGTGTCGCCTGAAAGCCGTTGATACCCGGCATCACAACATCCATAAGAATCAGATCAGGCTTAACCTGTCTCGCTTTTTCAAGACCCTCTTCACCGGTTTGCGCCACTACAACGCTATGTCCGTTTTTCTCCAGCATGGTACGAAATACATGCACTTCTGTTGGCGAATCGTCAACGATGAGAATATTAGCCATAATTTTTCTCCAACCACCTGTTCACCAGACTACGGGCTGGCCCCGGTAACACTTATTTACGCTTGGTATGTTCTTTTATGGCACCCAGCAAATCTTCGCGGGTGAAGGGCTTGGTCAAATACTGTTCCGAGCCCACGATTCTGCCGCGAGCACGGTCAAAAATACTGTCTTTGCTCGACAGCATAATAACGGGAGTTTCTTTAAAGGTGCGATTGTGTTTAATCAGTGCGCAAGTCTGGTAACCATCAAGACGCGGCATCATGATATCGACGAATATAATATCGGGCTTATGCTCGGCAATTTTCGACAGGGCTTCAAAGCCATCAACAGCCGTGACCACTTCGCAGCCTTCTTTTTTTAATAAATTTTCTGCGGTTCGACGGATGGTTTTACTGTCATCGATCACCATCACCTTCAAACCGTTTACGCCAGTGGACTCTTCTACCATAACTGCCCCGTTTATCCCCAATCAGCATCTTTGCCGATAATCAATCAGCCAGAAATGTAGCTCATGTACAGGGCTTACGCAAACAAATACTTCATAAAATAAGCCAGTTACACCAAAAAATTAATTTTTGTCTTAAAAAGACAACAGCAATATATTGATTAATATAATGATTCTTGCTTTTTACACCCCGAATAATAGACAATCACGTCTCTTCGCCTGCTTTCGGAGCAACGTCTCATGAACCTGCAACTTGGCATGGTTATGGATCCGATTGAATCCATCAAGGTCTACAAAGACAGCAGTTTTGCCATGATGTTAGCCGCCCAAAAAAAAGGCTGGCGCATCCATTACATGCAACCTCACGACCTGTATTTGGATAATAGTCGTGTTTACGGCCGTCGCCAGATAATAAAAGTTCAGGATGATAAACATCACTGGTTTGAGCTGGGTGAGATGGAGGATATAGAACTGGGCAAACTCGACGTCATTCTGATGCGCAAGGATCCTCCGTTCAACATGGAATACATTTACACCACCTATTTGCTCGAGCTGGCAGAACAACAAGGCGCCAGAGTTATTAACAAACCATCCAGCCTGCGTGATGCCAATGAAAAATTATTTATCACCCGGTTTCCGCAATGCTGTACCGATATGCTGGTATCACGCGACACAAAAAGATTACGCCGCTTTATTCAAAAACAGCAGGATGTCATCCTAAAACCCCTGGACGGCATGGGTGGCGCCTCGATTTTCCGTGTTACACCGCAAGACGCAAACCTGTCGGTGATTCTCGAAACCATGACACAACACGATACAACCACGATCATGGCGCAAAAATTTATTCCGGAAATTACCCAGGGTGACAAACGAATTTTGATGATCAATGGCGAGGCTGTACCCTATGCCCTGGCGCGCTTGCCGGCACCGGGCGAAACCCGTGGCAATTTGGCTGCCGGCGGCACCGGTGTAGGCATGCCACTCACCAAACGTGAACAATGGATCTGCCAGCAAGTGGGCCCTACGCTCAGAGCCATGGGATTAGTGTTTGTTGGCCTGGATGTCATTGGTGATTTCCTCACCGAAATAAATGTCACCAGCCCAACCTGCATACGCGAACTTGATACGCAATTTAATATTGATATTGGTTTACAGTTGATGGATTGCATTGAATCCCTGCAACAATGATCAAATTTTATATCTGCATCATTTTTCTGTTCATTGTTGGCTGCACACCACGAACGCCGGAATACCATCACACCATACTGCAATTTGACACGCTGATAGACCTCACTCTGTATGACGTTGATGAAACACTGGCTGCCCGGGCGTTCGCCCAAATGGATTTTGATTTCGCCATGTTTCATCAAAGCTGGACACCTTATGAACCCAGCGCAATGTCACGCATCAATCTTCTTATACCCACTAAAAAACCTTTCAGTCTGGCGCCTTCTATCCTGCCGCTTATTACGCAATCCATCACACTGGCCGAACAAACCCATAATTTGTATAACCCGGCCATAGGCAAGCTCATCAAACTCTGGCAATTTCACCGGCATGATGATCCAGATATAAAACCACCGGATGCAAAAAAAATCGCCGAGCTGGTTGCCGCCAATCCGCAATTACGTAATTTGCATCTGGATGGCATCCGGATGTACAGCGACAATCCCCAGGTCGAACTCAATTTTGGTGCATTCGCCAAAGGTTATGCAGTCGATATTTCACTGCAAACTTTACGCAACATGGGAATAAAAAACGCTATTTTTGCCGTGGGTGGAGATGTAAAGGCGATAGGACAACGCGGTGATCGCGGCTGGCGTGTTGGCATTAGACATCCACGCAAAGACTCGGTAATGGCCAGTATTGAGTTACAGGATGAAGAAGGTATTTCTACATCCGGTGATTACGAGCGCTATTTTATTTACCAGGGTAAACGCTATCACCACATTCTGGATCCGCGTACCGGTTACCCGGCGCAAGGGTCGCAAGCGGTTACCGTGTTGCATCAAAATTCAACCCTGGCGGATGTGGCTGCCACGGCCTTGTTTGTAGCCGGGCCACAACAGTGGTATGAACTGGCCCGGAAACTAAACCTAAAATATGTGATGCTTACCGATGAAAACGGCCTTATTCATGTAACACCGGCACTGCTACCGCGATTAACCTTTAACGATATCGATAAATCTACAATTCAGGTCACACCCCCTCTATAATCCGGTACACGATAGCCCGGCACTGAGAATAACGATGTTAAGTTGTAGAGTACTCACAACGCCATACTTGATTTGCATGCACGTCGAACAACCGGTAGTGACGAAATAACCTCATGCATACGGCGCCCTATACACATGTAACACCGCAAATAACCGCCAGTGATCGGCTGGGCATGACCTTGTTTTTTGCAGTACTGCTTCATGGCGTGATTATTCTCGGCGTCACGTTTATTTCCGCACCCTCGGCCAACAATATGACACCTTCACTAGATGTTATTCTGGTCAATACACATAATCCTTCTGAACCCGACAAGGCTGATTACCTGGCACAGGTTTCACAAGATGGCGGCGGCAACAGTGACAAAAAAGTGCGCCCAACCGATTTATTTACCGCGCCCACATTGTCACCTCAACCCGGCATATCCATGATGCAATCCACCGCCCAAAAACAGCATATTAAACATAGCAAGGAACGTGAATTTATCACCGTACAAAATTCTGATTTCAAAGCAGTATCACAGAAAAAAAATCAACAGGACGATAAATTTACCATGATCCAGCCCAATCAAAAATCCAGCACCCTGCCGGCACGCCTAGTAGAAGAACTCAGCCTCACCTACGAAGCCTATGCGCAAAAACCAAAAGAAAAATTTTTAAGTTCACGCACACGTGAATTTATTGCTGCGGATTACATGCGCAGCTGGGTAGACAAGGTAGAACGATTAGGCAATGCCGATTATCCCGACGATGCCATCCGCAACAAACTCAGTGGCACACTCATACTCGATGTTGCTATCAATGCTGACGGCAGCTTGCATAAAATGGAATTGCGCCAGTCATCCGGTCACCAAATACTCGATGATGCCGCCAAACGTATCGTACGCATGTCAGCTCCATTTGATGCATTTCCAGGAAAATTACGCCAGCAGGCTGATATCATTCACATTACACGTAGCTGGGAATTTTTAAGCAATAATGAGTTACGCAGTTATTAAAATTATAAAAGCTCTAACAGCTTGCGGAAAAGAATAGCGAGCGCAGCCAAGGCCAGGCAAAAATAGCGAAAAACAAAAATGACATTTTTGTTTTTCGCGCTCTGAGAACGCCACGATGGCTTTATTCCGAGCATCTCTAATTAATTCATGAATTAAAGGCAACCGGAATCATGATACACACAGATTTAACCGGTCATTTTTTAATCGCCATGCCTGCCCTGCGGGATCATAATTTTTCGCAAAGCGTAACCTATATTTGTGAGCACAATGCCAACGGCACTCTGGGCATTACGATTAATCGACCTTCCGAATTTCAACTCAGTGAAATGCTGACGCAACTATCCATTGAATTCAAGTTA
>JANOOU010000258.1:0-3519 GCA_031421475.1 Gammaproteobacteria bacterium
CTCATCGGTTGAGGGCGCTGTTGTTGTGCTGGGTGAGACCGAAATATTCGCTGAAACGGATAAATCAGGACACGCCTTATTCACCGATGCCGTCATGCCTCTACGCATCAAGATACTGGCGACAGGGTATGAAAATATGGAGCTGGACATCCCGCCGGAGCAACATCATTTCACGGTGTATCTTGAGCCGGTTGAAATGGTAGGCACTGGGATTGAAGTTACGGCCGAAAGGCTCCAAGAAAAAGCCTCCAAAATCTCACTCACCAAACAAGAATTAACGCAAACCGCTGGCAGCATGGGTGATCCACTCAAGGCCATTACCGCATTACCCGGCATTATTCCTGCTGGAGAAAACAACACCCAGGTCTATATGCGCGGCAGCAATACCGATGAAAATATCATTTGGGTTAATCGCGCACCGGTTGGCTATCTTTATCACCTGGGCGGTTTTCAGTCGACAATACACCCGGCGCTGATCGAAGACATTAATGTTTTTCTGGGGGGATTTCCCGTGGAATATGGCAATGCACTGGGCGGCGTTATCGACGCCAAACTGCGGCCACCCAAAAATGATCGTACGCATTATTATTTTGACATTTCCACCATCGCCTCCTCTTTTCTGGTTGAAGGCCCGGTGGCTGAGTCAGAGGGTGATAGTTATTTTATTGCAGGCCGCCGCAGTTATATCGATTTACTTTTCTCACCCGATGAATTTAACAAACAAACGCAGGATGATAAAGTTGAAGACCCGGATCAGTTTACTCTGGTGCCGCGATTTTATGATTTCCAGGCCTTATACCGGCACCCGCTGGATCAGGGACATTTAGATGCGTATATATTCGCAGCCGGTGACAAAACTTCGCTGGATATTCGCGGCTCCGCCGCATCCGATCCGCAACTCGCCGGTGCGCTGGATCAAGAACAATCCTATGTCACCACCGGCATGACCTGGCAGCAAATATTAAACAGTGACTGGGAACAATTGATGACGCTGGCTTACTACCACAATGCAAGCGTCTTGCGTCTCGGTCGCGATGCCAATGGCAATCCGTTTTTTGCCGATGTGGAATCCAATACTCTGTTCTGGCAACCGGAGCTGCGTTATCGTGTTTCGAATGAAGATCAACTGAGTTTTGGCCTTGGCTCAAGCTACACGCGCGCACCGCTTGATCTGAATATCAGCCGGCCACCCGATGAAGACGATGTCGATTTTGATTTTACCGGCAAGCCTAAATATAATCTGAAAAAAAATATTTATGTTGCCGAGTTCAGCCCCTATATTAAATACCGCCAGTTATGGACGAACAAATTAACATCGGTTATCGGCCTGAACTACAGCAATCTTTCCATTAGCGGTGGTTATAACCAACACGAAATATCACCGCGCGCATCACTGGAATATGCCGCCACAAACAATACTTTATTAACGGCCAGCTGGGGCCGCTTTATACAACCGCCCAATGGCATAGAAATTATTGAAGCATTTGGCAACCCGGGGCTCGAAGTGACAGAAGCAGAACACCGCATTCTGGGCATCCAGTATAAACTCAACCCGCTTTACAGCATAAAAACAGAAATTTATCAAAAACCGATGAAAAATCTGGTGGTGAGTATTGATGACAACCCACCGCCTGATAATTATCTTAACGAAGGTACTGGCGAAGCATCGGGTATAGATATTTTTCTCAAGCGCGAACCGGGCAATCGAAAAATGGGCTGGCTGGCATTATCCTATGCGCGATCTGAGCGCACCAATGAGATTACCCAGTTCACCCGGGATTTTTCCGGCGATCAACCCCTGACAATAACGGCGCTCTGGGCGCAGCCTTTTGGTGGCGACTGGAAACGCTGGGATTGGAGCATCAAGGCCGAAATTCATTCCGGTACACCTTATACGGAAGTAACCGGACGCCATCAGGAAAACATTGCCGACCCCAACAGCCGCTGGATACCGGAATTTGGCGCACACAACAACGCCAGAACCCCCACTTATTACAAAATAGATTTGCGTATTGGCAAAGAAGTACTCATGAATGCGGGAAAATTAAAATTGTATGTTGATATACAAAATGTAACCTTTGCCAAAAATATTGTTGAATATGATTACGGCAATGAATTTGAAAAAATTGCTAACCCGACTGAAATAACCGGCATGGGTTTTTTCCCTTTCTTTGGCGCTGAAATTGAATTTTAAGGAACAAGACATGAATATGATTGATCAATTTTTTTCGATTATGGATAAGGGCGGGCCCGTTATGTGGGTGATACTGCTGGCCGCTGCTGTCGCCATGATCATGTTGTGCTGGCAAAGCCTTAACGTGCTGCTGCAAATGCGGCATGCGCAAGCGGATTATATTAAATTTCAAAATGATGCCCGTTATGTGCCCATGAACAAACCAGGACATGCCAGCCCGGTACAACGCATACTCACTGCCATGAACTGGCTGGATATTAATAATCAGGATGACGTTGCAAGAGAAATCAATATTCACCTGGCCGGCATCGCACCCCGGCTGGAAGGTGTGTTGCCGACCATCGCCACACTCGGTTCATTATTACCCATGTTAGGGTTGCTGGGCACGGTTACCGGCATGATTAATATTTTTGAAGTTATTGCGCTACAGGGCACGGGTAATCCGGAAGAAATGGCACATGGTATATCCCAGGCACTATTCACCACCGCAGGTGGATTAATATTCGCCATACCGGTGATTTTTTTCCACCATTTGCTGGCGCGTAAAGTCAACGACTTGCTGACGATCACCACCCAGGCCATGCAAATTGTTATGCACCGTGATCTCCATATTTACAAGAATGCCCTGCATGAATAATATGACTACGCTGCAAGCGCCGAAACTGAATACCGGCAATCCTGAAATTGGCATGGCACCGCTGGTGGATGTGGTATTTCTGTTATTGATATTTTTCATGGTGACCACCGTGTTCCCGGAAAACAAAGGATTGGTGATCGACAAACCGGCTGCGCAGAATACAGCAAAGGTGGCAAGCGAAAACATCGTTATAAAAATCGATAGTCAGGGAGCGCTATATTTTAGAAACCAACAGGTTGTACTGGCTGACATCAAACGCTTGTTGATAGATGAAGCTCAACTCCACCCACAAGCCGCTGTCATCATTCACGCCGACAAAAAATCAACAACCGAAACGCTGATTCAAGTTATTGATGCCGCCAAATCCGGCGGCCTAACCAAAATAGGTGTGGCCACGGATGACATCCGCAACCCTTAACCCGATTGAGGCCGGCCTGTCTGGCCTGGTTGGGCTCAGTGCAACCCTGGCATTATTGTTGATGATTGATATGCTCACGGCCATTCACTCTGCAAATGATGATTTGGATCAGGCGATTGTGATTGATCTGACAACCTGGCAGCCACAAGCCGACAGCCGCGTGCCGTTACCGGTTGCAAAACAGCCGCCGCCTGAATTTAAAAAAATCCCGCAATCCCTGCCAGCAGAAATTAACAATGAACTGGCGGAAAAAACACGGGTTGTAGATTC
>JANOOU010000259.1:0-7385 GCA_031421475.1 Gammaproteobacteria bacterium
CAGTCCACCATTCACACGAGTCATCGGTAAGTTCGCCGGCGTGGCTGCGCAAACACATAAAATCATAGGCGGCACGAAATTTATGGTGCTGTAATAACAGCTGCACTCTACGCCCGTGACGATACGTAAACCGATGCTGCAAGCTCCAGATATCACGCACAACCATGCTGAAGCGACGGGGTATGGAAACCCGCGTGCATTGTATGTGCAGCACATCGTTCATGGCATCATTCAACGCCATGCCCGTGTCTTGCTCAGCCTGCGTACTCATGCTGCGCTCGTATAACAACGTCATGGGGCGCCATAACATGGCAGAAAACAAAAACGCGGGGGTTATGGGTTTGTCTTCAGCGATGCGCACATCGGTACTGTGCAAGGCTTGCTGCAAGAACGTGCTAAAAATTCCTTGCGGGTCGTTATTCAATGCCCGATCGGTTTGCGCAAACAAGTATTTTAATAATCCATATTGGCGTAACAAGGCTAAACAGGTCACGGCCTGGCCGGAGTGAAACAACTTGAGAATTTCTTCATACAACCGCGCCGGTGGAATATCGGCGAGTAAATGTCCCAATTCATAAATGGGTTGTTCACTGGCGGGATGAATACTAAAACCCAATTTGGCAGCAAAGCGCACTGCACGTAACATGCGCACCGGATCTTCGCGGTAACGTGTTGCCGGGTCGCCAATCAAACGTAATACACGCTGTTTGATATCATCCATGGCACCCACATAATCCACCACGGAATAATCGGCGATGTCGTAATACAAGGCGTTGATGGTGAAGTCACGACGCCAGGCATCGTCTTCAATGCTGCCGTAAACATTATCGCGCAGGATACGGCCACTTTCGGATTGTCTGTGATCCGGCGAGGTGTCGTCTTCGTCATCCTGCACATCCTGGCTGCCGCGAAAGGTGGCGACTTCGACGATCTCGCGGCCATAAAACACATGCGCCAGCCGAAAGCGCCGACCGATCAGACGACAATTTCCAAATAACCGTTTTACCTGCTCGGGATGGGCATCGGTGGCAATATCAAAATCTTTCGGCACATGGTTCAGCAACATATCGCGCACACTGCCGCCCACCAGTAGCGCGCGGTATCCGGCGCGCTGCAGGCGATACAGCACCTTGAGTGCGTTATCGTCAATATTGTCGCGGGAAATACAATGCTCGGCGCGGGGAATCAGCACGGGATTAGTCATGTGACGGTCGAAAGAACTCCGATTGAACAGGCGATTAACAAGTCGCGGAATCTTAGCACAGCAAAAACCCGTCACCGCAAAAAGCAAGTCGCCGCCGCGCCTTGCTAATACCCGGAGAGATGCAAGCATTGCTGAATTTCGCGCTGTAATTATTTTTCGTATGACGTCGCCCGGATTTTATGAATACTCAAATCGGCTCCTTCAAATTCTTCTTCAGTACTCAACCGAATACCCATGGTCACCTTGATAACGCCATACACGACAAAACCGGAGACCAGAGCAATGAACACGCCCATCAGCGAACCCACAAGTTGTGCCATAAATGTTACGCCGCCCATGCCGCCCAGGGCTTCCAGGCCAAAAATACCGGCCGCCAAACCGCCCCATAAACCACATAATCCATGCAAGGGCCAAACACCGAGTACATCATCAATTTTCCAGCGATTTTGCGTGAGGGTGAAGGCCCAGACAAACAAACCACCTGCTACTCCACCGGTAACCAGCGCGCCCAGCGGATGCATCACATCCGAACCGGCACACACCGCCACCAAACCCGCAAGTGGCCCATTGTGTACAAAGCCCGGATCGTTACGCCCCACCACCAAGGCCGCCAGAATACCGCCCGCCATGGCCATCAGCGAATTCACTGCAACCAGGCCACTGACCGCAGCGATGGTTTGCGCCGACATCACATTAAAACCAAACCAACCGACCGTTAGTATCCACGCGCCCAGCGCCAGAAACGGGATGCTTGAAGGCGGGTGTGCATAAATTTCACCGTTTTTGCCATAACGACCCTTGCGCGCACCCAGGATGATGACCGCACCCAGTGCAATCCAGCCACCCATGGCATGTACCACTATCGAACCGGCGAAGTCATGAAACGGTGCGCCGAATGATTGGGTAATCCAGTCTTGCACACCATAGTTGCCATTCCAGGTAATGCCCTCAAAAAATGGATAGATCAGCGCAACTAGTACAAACGTAGCGGCCATTTGCGAACTGAATTTGGCGCGTTCAGCGATGCCGCCCGAAATAATGGCAGGTATAGCCGCCGCGAAGGTGAGTAAGAAGAAAAATTTAACCAGCGCATAACCGTTCTTTTCAGTTAAGGCGTGGGCGCCTGAGAAAAAATCCACACCATAGGCCACGCTGTAACCAATAAAAAAATAGGCCAGGGTGGAAACGGCGAAATCAACCAGAATTTTGACCAGGGCGTTAACCTGGTTTTTGTCGCGTACGGTGCCTACTTCCAGAAACGCGAAGCCGGCATGCATGGCCAGAACCATGATGGCGCCCAATAATATAAACAGTACGTCACTACCCGATTGCATCGACTCCATACACCCCCCATAAGCATTGGTTTATGGCGGGGCATTCTAATACATGCACCCATAACGCGCATTAGAAGCTTGTTGAAAAACGACTGCGCTTGCTTATGTTTTAATAAATATGGCTACGTTAAAAATGCCGGGGAAATACTCATGCACTCCATGGCACTCCGCTTTTCCCGCCATTTTTGCCTGGTTTTGGCTGCGATCGCTAGTTTTTTTAACAAGCGGGTAGAGAATGTAGCTAGCACTAACTTTTTTAAAAATGCATCACTATACCTAATGAAAACATCTTCACCGAATCTTCAATTTCAACATTGACGAACACCGGTTTGAGTTTCAAGGCGTCGTAATCCAGGCTCAGTTCAAACCAGTTACCTATGGCATAACTAAAACCCGCACCATAAAGCCCCGAAATACTGCTATCGCTGTATGCCTCAACCCGAACCGGCGTCAGCACCTGCGTTGAGGTATTCAGTTCAAATAGAGCCTGGGAATAATCGAAAGACCAGCTGGCCAGACCCAATTGTGTATGAAACACCAGATTTTCGGTGAGCGGCCACACCCCCAGCAACGAGATAGAAGTAAACCCCACCGTGACGGTTTCTTCGGCTACGTGACTGCTATCGGGGTCGTTATCCACTGTATTGATGGGGCGTGGTAAACCTACCATATCCGTCAAACGTGTTAGCCCCAGTTCCAGCGCCATATCACTGCCCATTCTGTAACCGGCAAAAAGGCTGCCTGTCGTCACATCAATCTTGCCTGCCTGATAATCTTTTGGAAAGAGCACATTGGGTATTTGCGGGTCTACCGCATTGTCCAGGATCGTTATTTGAATTTCCTGGGCCGCATTACCGGAGCTGACGCCCACATAATAATTACTGGCATGCACTGGCAGGTATGCCATACATAAAACCATCATCAGGATGACAGGTGATTTCATATCCAGATTCCAGCGCCGTTTATTCATTGACATATTATGCACGACCGCAGCGGCTAAAAACGAAAATTGTGCCCGATTCGCCAAAGCGAGAGCATAATCACAATTCGTTCATAACCGATCACTAAAAAACATTTATCATTAGCACCTGTTTCAAGCCAGTATGGAAACCCGATGTCGTTATTAAAGCCTGTGTTTTTTAGAGCTTATGTCGTATTACTGCTCCTGAGTATTACATTCATTTTTCCTGATATTACCCTCGCGCAAAAGGCACCTGAGTTTAATCTCACCAGCAACCAGGGCAATGTCGTACTATCACGCTTGCGCAACAATGTGATTTATCTTGATTTCTGGGCATCCTGGTGCAAGCCCTGCCGTAAATCGTTTACATTCATGAATGATTTACACGCGCGTTATGCCAAACAGGGCCTGGTTGTAATCGCCATTAATCTGGATGAAAACAAACAAGATGCAGAACTCTTTCTGCAAAAATATCCGGCCAGTTTTGTCATCGCCTACGACAAGATGGGCGACACACCCAAACAATATGGACTCACTGTTATGCCCTCTTCATGGATTATTGACAAACAGGGAAATATTATTCGTCAGGATACGGGCTTCAAAGAAGCCGAACAGGATGCGATTGAAAAAACAATTCAACAGGCTCTGGCAAAAAGATGATTAGCAGCTTGTTGAAAAACGTTTTCGAGGCCGCCGATGCAAGGCAAAAACTGGCGAAAAAGCGGAGTTTACACGGTGTCTGTCGCTTCGCGACCCCGCATTTTGAGCCTGTTTTTAACGCCGCAGCGGCAACGCAGATAGTTTTTCAACAAGCTGTTAGAACACTGGCTCTTATAGTATTCATACATTGCACGCTTTCGGCTTGTTCATTGTATCAAGGTGCCCGAACCGCTTTTAAACACGAAAAAGTGGAGCCTTGGCAACGCGATGTTCTCGCACAAGACAGCATGCAACTCATTCCAGACCCCATGCAGTCTTATGTCAATGATCACATCTATTTCAGCAAAGAAGCCGCAACCGGCGGCAAAGGCGTCGGCGGTGGCGGCTGTGGCTGTAATTGAGTTAATACTATGAAATCGATCAGGGAACGATTAACACTCGCTGCTTGCGCTGCCCTAGGGAGCGTGCCACAGGCTCACGCTATTGATAATGCGTGGGATATAGACAGCTCTTATTTGTATTACAGCGAATCGGAAAATCGCGTTAAAGTGAATAAAGCGATTTTACAAATCAAAGGTGATTTGACCGATGATGACAGCGCCTCATCCACATGGGTGCTGGATACCATGTCAGGTGCCACACCCTCCGGCGCAGTACGTTCAGAAAACTCTTCAGTGACTACCACTAGCGCGTCTGGCGCAGGCGCCAGCAGCCTTAACGGCGGCAGGCCCGATCTGGTTGAATTCAGCGACACACGTCTGGCTTTTTTACTTGAATGGGCCCATAAAGCCAATCGCCTGTTAACACTTAACTATGGTGGCAGCGTGTCTGTCGAAAACGATTATCAATCTTTTGGCGCCAGTATTTCTGCCAACCAGGATAACGATGAGCGGAGTAATACTTACACCCTGGGCGGCAGTGTTTCATACGATAAAATATTCAGAAAAACCGGTGGCACACCTGTACCCCTGTCAAGCGTTGAAGACGAAATGCTGTATGAAGATGGCGAGAAATTTGTTTACGAGGCCATTGCCGGTGTATCGCATATTTTCAATCGAAAAACAGTTGGCCAGGTAAATTACAATGTGATTTACGCAGATGGCTACCAGACCGATCCCTATAAAGTTATCAGCATGGCCAGTGTCGTTGGCATCAGCTCTGACACCCGTTTCTCCTATGGTGAAATCGATCGTTTCTATGAGAGCAGACCGATTACCCGCTTACGCAATAATTTGTACACATCACTGGCGCACCAATACGGTGACAGAAATGAAGTAGTACATATTGCCTATCGTTATTACAGCGATGACTGGGACGTTGATGCACACAGCCTCGAACTGACACATCGTCGCCCACTGGGTGAAAATAGCTATATTGAGCCGCATTTGCGGTTGTACACACAAACTGCAGCCAAATTTTTTCTGCATCACCTTGAATCCGGACAACCTCTGCCGAAATTTGTCAGTGCAGATTATCGTCTGGACGCCATGGAAAGCATCACCGCCGGCATTCAGTACGGACGAATTGTTGAAGGCGGGAAACTACGTATACGCATGGAATATATTAATCAGCAATTTGAAAACGCCGAATACGATGAAAACAGCGCTACCGTATTTCAAATGAGTTACGAAAAACAGTTCTAGCAGTTTGTTAAAAAACTCAAAAGCAAAAACGTTGGCGCGAAGACGGTAGAAGATAATCCTGACATGCCTGCCCTACTCTGCCAGATTTGATACAAGTCCTAAATAGCATAATTGCAGGCCCTTCAAAATAAAACAGGCTCCCCGGCAACCGTTTCATCAATCGGCACACTGCCATTCGGATCATTCATGGTAACCGAAGCGGTTAATACCGCCGGATTCTGCACACCAAAATACTTATACACCGTGGCCGCAATTGACATCGGCTCCGCCTCGTAACTATCAGTCGTTGGCTGGGTGAATTGCCGGTTCTGACCTGTATCGCCAATACGCTCGGTTTTACCCACTACTTTCCCCAGTGCCGCCACACCACCTTGCCGCACATCCGATCCACCAATCGTATAAAGATTCTGATTATTACCATGATCCCATCCCAGGGAACCATTGAGATTAACATTACGACCAAAATCACCGTGAACCAGTATCACAATATTATTGCTAGAAACGTTTCCAGGTCGCGTGCCTAATCGAATATGTTTTGCAGCCACACGCAATGTCGTCATCAAATCCGTCATGCGTGTATTGTATTTCGTAATGGAATTATCATGATCATCCCACCCGCCCAGACCGCCACCAATTGCGATATACAAGGAATCTGTATTCTGCATCGCCAAGGTCACAGCCGCTTTGACCCGCTGTGAAAAACTGTTAACAGGATAGGCCAGTAAACCAGTGCTACCTGCATCTTTCACACCCACACCAATAAAGGGCAATGGCGCTGCTAAATTAGTTTGCAAACCAGCAATCTTTGATTCAAGTGTCAAGCGGTTAGCAAAGCCATCATTTATTTTTTGATAACGACTGCTGGTTTCCGTTACAGTAATCTTGTTTACCAATGCGTCCAGTGTCGCCTGATCGGCAATGCCAGCAGCCCGCGCATAAGGGTTTGCAAAGCTCTCATCCAGACTGATACTACGAAGCTGTAAAGGCAATAAAATGGATGCGGGTGTTGAATCAACCGCAAATGCCGTGCTCTCACCTTCAAAAGAAACAAATGGCAGCACCATGTCCTCCAACTGCCGCCCGGGTAAAAGAACAGAACCATCTAACTGACTTTTATTCGCATACAAAACCGAAGCGATCATAGTACCAACACCACCACTTGGCTCAATATCCAGCGTGCCTTTTTGGCTGGAGAAAATGCTATTACGGTGTGCCAGGGTATTATCCTTACGACGGTTGATCGTTCGATAAACGGACATATCACCGGACGCAATCATATCTTCCATGGCCTGGCCACCGGCATCCAGCCAAAATCCATGGCTCGTTATCTGGCCACCCGTGGAATCATTGGTGAATTTAAGAATATTGGGACTAATCGCTGTATAGGGATTTTGTGAAGCGGCGTTTATTTCTGCAATATTCGTTAAATTTCCAGCCAGCTCGGAGGGTCCTCCATAAAGAAAAATATTAATAATTTGAGGAAGCCGGGCGGGCATGGAAAAACCGGCGTCATCCAGCGTACTCTGTATGGCCGCTGATTGTGCCGATTTAATAAATGCCGCATTGTTAAATATTGCAGGTGT
>JANOOU010000260.1:0-13149 GCA_031421475.1 Gammaproteobacteria bacterium
GCATCAGCCATTTCAGCCGATGGCAAGGTGCTGGCCGGCATGAAATACACCGCCTATCCAACAGAATTCGTGGCGCATCGATTAACACCGACCGGCGTTGAATCGCTGGGTGAGCTACCGGGTGGTGGCGTCCTCAGTAACTCTACAGCCGTGTCTACCGATGGCACAGTGGTGGTTGGTTACAGCAGCTCGAACCTGGGTGATGAAGCATTTTACTGGTCACAGACCACCGGCATGGTAGGGCTTGGTGATCTCCCGGGCGGCGCCTACCAAAGCTACGCTCGCAGTGTCTCAGGCAATGGCAAACTGGTTGTCGGCGCGGCTAGCACCAGCGCAGGTGCTGAACCCTTTATCTGGAGTGCGCTGACCGGCATGCTGTCACTGAAAGACCTGATGATAGCCGAAGGCGTGGATATGACGAACTGGAAGCTGTTGACTGCATCGGATATTTCTCAGGATGGCTCAACCATCGTTGGCGACGTGACAGACGCATCTGGCAAGCAACTGGGCTACGTTCTACACCTGATTGACTTCGATCATGACGGCTACAACCAACCGGCTGACTGCGACGATTTTGCACCAACAGTCTATCCCGCTGCCCCCGAAATAAAATTCGACGCGATTGACCAGAACTGCAATGGCTACGATCTCACCATTGGTGTTAAACAGTCTGTTTATTTCAGCAGCACACAAAACCTTGTACTCCGTGCAACCAGCGGTCTGGGCCGTGACGCCAAGCTGACTGTCACGGGATTCGGCCCCATGCGCTGGGACGAAACACGCCAGAGCTGGAATCTCCATATCAAGAACGTTACCTCTGCACCTGCTAGCGTTATTATCAGCGGCATAGAAGGCAAGACTACAGCAACGGTATCCGTGCGTTAAATTTGGTAAAACAAAAACCCAGGGCCTTACATTTTCAATGTTCACTCAAATACAAAATGTAAGGCCTGATCCGAATAGGCATAAAAAATATCGAGGTTCCTGCACCTATCACATGCGACAACAGGTTAAAAATAAACCTGGTAATTTTCCGCTTAAATATTTAGGACCCCCGGCAATCGATTTTAGGGTGCCTGTTGTTAAGGCATTCGGGAATGACAAATGAAATCGTGTTGCTTGCCCTCATCAGGGGTTCCTACGTCATAATACACAAGACGTCAGGCAGGGATCAGCACAGCATCGCCCCCCGAGTAATCTGACAATACGCTACATAGATACATGCATTGAAAATCAATAAACCATCAAGCAACCAACGAAAACTTTGCTTTCTAAGTGCGCTAATGCACAGAGCCTTTTTAAAAAAAAGATAAATATCAGAACTGCACACAGAAAATCCTGAAGAACCCCGGTGAGAACTGGGGTGTGCGCAGGATTAAATGCAATGAACTGATTTATCTTCACAGGTTAAAAATCTCATGACGACACAGCATTCACATGTCCAGTCCGCCGACCATGCTGATCTCGCGCCAGGTGCCTTAAAGCATACTCTCCCCGCCTTGCCATATGACTATGCTGCACTCGAACCTTATATCGACAGCCGCACCTTGAAGTTACATCATGACCAGCATCACGCCGGCTATGTAACTAATTTAAATAAAGCACTGGAACATAATTTTGCGTTACAGCAACACAGTGCAGAGTGGCTGCTGTGTAATTTGAACCAGGCACCACAGAATATACGCACCGCCATTCACCACAATGCCGGTGGCCATGTGAATCACAGTTTATTCTGGAAAATGATGTCGCCTGCCGGTGGGGGTACACCGACCGGTGGATTAGCCGATGCGTTAAAACGTGATTTTGGCAGTGTCGCGCAATTTAAGGCCCGCTTCGAAGAATTGGGCGAAAAGCTGTTCGGCTCAGGCTGGGTTTGGTTGGTGCGGCGGCAGGGGAAAACAACTCCGCTGGAAATTTTCATCACCACCGGCCACGACAATCCCTTGATGCAAGGCGTTTTCCCGATTTTAGTTAACGATGTTTGGGAGCATGCCTACTATTTGAAGTATAAAAATCGCCGCGCCGATTACCCGCAGGTTTGGTGGTCGGTGGTGAATTGGCAAGAGGCGGGGCGCCGCTTTGAAGCGTGCAATCAAAGTTAACGCTGCCTGTAAACCACCCGGATCTATATTTTTTCAATCACACTGTTAAGGAGAAAATTTTGAACATGAATCCAGCACTAATCGATATACAAGCCATGCGTCAGCATGCCCGTCAGCATATTGATGAAGGTGCAGTCACTGCCGGCTATAAAGCCGATCGTGAAACGGTCTTAAAACTGCTCAACGATTCGCTCGCCACAGAAATTGTGTGTGTGTTGCGTTATCGGCGGCATTATTTTATGGCCAAAGGCATCCATTCCAAAGGTATTGCCGAAGAGTTCCTGGCGCACGCAAACGAAGAGCTTGGCCATGCCGATTTACTTGCAGAGCGTATTGTACAGCTGGGAGGAGAACCCGATTTTTCACCGGACAGTTTGTCCAAACGTAGCCATGCGGAATACGTTGCGGCTGAATCGTTAGTGGATATGATCAAAGAAGATTTAGTTGCCGAACGCATTGCCATTGATAGTTATCGCGAAATAATCAAGTATCTGGGTGATCAAGATCCCACCACACGACGCATGTTGGAAAGCATCCTGGCGGTAGAAGAGGAACACGCCGATGAACTGGCCGATCTATTAAATGATCTGCCACAGACAACGCAAGAACATAAAGTATATTCCAAGTAATACACATACCGGACGTGTTGAAGACACTTCTATTGTTTGCTCGGCATGTACAAGACATTCTTCTACATTACCCGAAAAGCTGTTATTTCTTTCATAAAATCAAGGGAGCTCTGATTCATTCAGAGCTTCCTTAACAGCTTGTTGAAAAACACCCAAACGGGATAGAAAAGATCGCACGCGAAGGCGCAAAGGCCGCGAACGTAGAAGCGTGTGTGCGGCCTTCGCGTGAAATCTTTTGATTTTGAGTTTTTCAACAGGCTGTTAAGATTAAAAAATACAAGATGCTACATGACGAGTATTTTATAGATCACCCAGTTGCAACTCATTCGCCAATCCACTTGAAAAACAAGCCAGCGAAAAATACTGGTTGACTTCCTATAATTATTGAATTTTTTATGGCTTTAATCTAAGAAATCTCTAAAATCATCTCTGATTTCCTTCAATATTGAAATTATTGCAATCGTTGCGTATCATCAACACCACTATTAAAAATCGGTTAATGAATTCATATGGTCATTGAACAAAATCAGGTAATGCCCATGCTGTTAAACGCCTGTCCTTCCTTCAATGAAACCTGGCAAGCCTCATTAAAGCGATCTGATACCGCACTGTTGTATATTTCACTGGGTGAATTTGCACGTCACTTACGTGAGCTTTATATGATCGATAATATCGGTGAATTCCCCGCCGTGGCTGTTGTGATTGAAAACCTGCATATTAACGGCACACCTTATGTCAAAGAGGCTGCCAGCGTTGGACTACTGGAAAACATCCAAAACAGCTGGCGTGGTCGGGGCATAGACCCGCAAGAATTCGCACAATTTCTAAAACCGGAAAGCCTGAAATGGTGGCAGAGCCTCAATACATTTTGGGATGAATGAACACCATCAGGCCACAGTATCGGCGTATACAGTATCGGCTTATCGATACTAGAGCGAAGCATGACATCACACGAACAAAAACAATGCCCGCACTGCAAACTAGACTTTGAATGCAAAAGCGGCTCAATAGAACTGTGCCAGTGCCGTACGGTAGCACTAACAGACGCTCAGACTGAATACATCAGCTCCCTCTATAATGACTGCCTATGCGCATCCTGTCTGCATGACTTGTGTAGTCAGCACACTATACAATTAACAAAAAACGCCACCACGCATAACTAAACTGCACCGTACAAAAAAAGCCGCCTCCGATACTACAATCTTCCGTCTTCGTCGGCAAAACAGACAAATTTAGCCGTACCTATCACAGTAATCGACTGTAATTTGGCTATATTATGTGCACCCCTGCTTCCTTACACAAATTGCCAGCCCCATCGAACAACAAAGTACCGTTGCCGATGCCATTAATCGCAATATGGTAAACTTTTAACAACCAACTTCAAACTTGATAACGTTTAAAACAGGAATAATTGTGGACAACAACGATCTACTGCGTCGCATACGCTATACCTTTGATCTCAGCGATTCAAAGATGATGGCTATTTTTGCCTTGGCCGAACATCCCGTTACGCGCGAGCAAATCAGCGACTGGCTAAAAAAAGAAGAAGATCCAGCACTCAAACAACTGAGTGATCCTTTACTGGCAGCATTTCTCAATGGTTTGATTATCGACCGCCGTGGTAGAAAAGAGGGTCCGCTACCTGTCCCTGAAAAACGCCTGGGTAACAATGCTGTTTTTGTAAAACTAAAAATCGCGCTCAATCTACAGGCAGACGACATATTAAAGATTTTAAGCCTGAGCGGTGTACACATCAGCAGCCACGAGTTAAGTGCATTTTTCCGCAAACCGGAGCATAAACACTATCGTGAATGCAAAGACCAGATACTGCGTAACTTTATACATGGCTTACAGCTTAAATACCGTGATAACACACAGGAATAATCCGGACTGCCAGAACACACTTCATGGCCGTATAAACCGACTGAAGTTAGCGGGTTAATCCTTAACGCCAATTGTTTAACAGGAACTAATCAGCAATAATGCTCTCCCATGATTCCAATAATCACTCATAGGCTAAAAGCCTACCCACGCAAGGCCCCTATTCTATGGATGCAGAGCTCTACCCACTGATAACGGAATACTCGCTGATTTTGGCAGGAATTGTCAGTAAACCCACACCACCCAGCACTGATATCGAATTTAATGGCCTTACCGTCCGGCGACATAACAACCCCGACCTGATTCCGGGCGGCGAAACCACCTGGAACAATTTATTATCGCAATCATCCGCATTTTCTGTCTGCATGCACTGGAAATGGATGAGCCTTTGGCGCACCCACTTTCGTAAGGAAAATTTTGAATCCGTTATTCTCACCTTCCTCGACAATGGCGAAAAAATTGGCATATTTCCGCTGGTACTCATTCAGAATAATGACGCCCGTTTGAACAAACGTAAACTTTACTTCTATGGCACAGGCGAAAAAGAAGTCGAGGAAATAACAACAGAATATATCGATTTAATAGTTAAACCCGGCTATGAACAACGCGTATGTGAAGCGGCTGCAAGCTACTTGTTTAATAATTTCACGGAATGGGATGTGCTGGAATTAATGCGTTACAGAAAGGACAGCATTATTGTCAATTATCTTTTTGATGCCTTGCGCAAACAAGGCGCTAAACAGCATGCCTACACCTGCGGCTACAGGCATTATATTTCACTGAATAAATCCTACGATCAATATATCGCATCGTGTAGCAAATCCTTTCGCCGCAACCTGACCACCCATACCAATCGTCTAAATGCTCTGGGTAATGTTGAATTCAAACACGTTACAACACACGAAGAAATAGAAGTTTTTCTGAAAACACTAAAATCAATGCATTTAGAACGATTCAAAGGGCGTACTGCAATCAGTGCATTTAAAAGCAAGGCCTTTACAAATTACCACCGGGATTTACTACACTACTTAATTGAAAAAAACCAGCTTCTATTAATTACTTGTGAGCTGGATAAACGCGTTATTACCGCTGAATATATTTTAATAGCCGACAATACCGCTTATGCCTACCAGGGCAGTTTTTATAATAAAATGGATAAAATCAGCCTTGGATTTTTATCGATTAACAAAGCCATCGAAATCGCTACTACGCGAGGACTTCACATATTCGATTTTATGCTGGGTGCCGAGGACAGTTATGCAACCAGTTACGGCTGTGAACGCGAAGCCATGTACACCAGCCTTATTTACAATACAAAATTTCATAATTATTTTTCCTATGCAAAAATCGTTTTGAAAATGCGCGTTAAAGGCAGCATTATTGTTCTCAAAGGCTTCATTGATTGTATTCGCACACGTTACTGTCTTATCCGGCGTGTCATAAAAAAATCGTAAAATTATGACCTATAAATACAGGTGACATAGTAAGGAACCATGAAAATCTGCCCCATGCCATGCATTGAATAACTGACCGATGACATTATCAATAAATGTACTCGACATAAAACAGTGACATAAACGCTATAAAATATTTTATTTATAATTAAGGAAGCACTGAATAAACAGAAACACACTGAGAATGCAGATAATAATTAAAAATACAGCGTTGAATACCAACCCGGACCAAGCTCAACGCAACGCAACGCAACGCAACGCAACACTGGCATTCAAATCAACGCTTAGTTCACAACGACGTACTATCATTAAACCCAGCCATACGGCCATTATGGACAGCTCACGGCATTGAGTCTCAAAACAACAACTGCACTTACACATTGGAGCTTATATGAATTCACTGCATAAAATTTCACTGCTACTTGCGTCCGGCCTGATTGCTATTTCTGTCCACGCCGCCGATCTCACCCAATACGCACCCAAGGTTGAATACTCCGCCGATCAAACCATGGAAACCCCGCAAGCCACTATGTCCGGCAAGGTATTCGCGACACCGGTAAAAGAGCGCCGCGAAATGAATATCTCGGGCCAAACCATGATCATGATCATGCGCCGCGACAAAAACACGGCCTGGACGCTCATACCCGCGCAGCAGAAGTACATCGAAGTTTCCACCAACGAAATCAAGCAACAATCCGATAATCTCGACAATTATAAAATTGAAACCACCGCAATGGGCTCAGAAAAAATTAACGGTGTCGCCTGCGATAAAAGCAAGATCATTATGACGAAACTGGATGACGGCACCAGGATGAGCGGATTTTGGTGGGTAACAAAAGATGGCATCGTTATGAAAATGGATATGTTATCGCCAGAAAAGGATGAAAAAATGCGTTTAAAATTCGAACTGAATAATCTGAAAATTGGCAAACAAAACGCGTCGTTATTTGAAATACCTTCTGGTTACAGCAAAATGACTATGCCCTCCATGGACAATATTCAGGAGATGATGCGCGGATCAAAAACGGATGCAGCGGGAAAACCTAATGAACAAGGCGGATTTAATTTAAACGATGCGATGAAAATGATTCAAGAATCCAGATAATACTATGCAGCTTTTGCGCGCTATCGCGCTCTAGCGAGCGCTGACAGCACAATGTAAAAATACAGGCGCCTACATTCGCCCGTCAGTACAAACCATCTGGCTGATTCAAACCTGAATAATTATGCTATAGGTATTACCTGAATTCTGTACTGGCACAGAATTTAAAATTACCATACAAAGACAGGTGGCTAGGATGCAATCCATTCTGAAACAGGGCTTTACCCGTTCCGCTTTAGAGTTTCGCACCGTCCTGGGCGCCTTGTTGCTTATTGTTATTGCCGCAGCCGTCCTGCTGTATATATTGCAGCTGAAGCAGCATGAGCAATTCCAAAATGAATACCGTGACCTACTCAAAAATAATATCCAGCTAAACGAAACCCGATTGCACCTCCGAATCGACAGCCTGCGGCGCGATGTGCAATTTCTGGCCCGCACACCACCGGTACAGGGGATCGTTCGGGCAAGTCTGGATAAGGGATTTGATCGCCAGGAAGGTGTTTCCACCGCGTTCTGGAATCAGCGTCTGGTGGAAAATGCCAGCGCGTTCGCTGAGACACATCCCGAGTACTATCAGATTCGTTATATCGGTGTAGCGGACAATGGCCGGGAACTGCTTCGAATCGATGTGCAGGATGGCCGTGTGCTGGTCACACCGCCCGACAAACTACAGGCAAAAGGCGATCGCGATTATTTCAAGGCCACGCTGCAACTGAAGCCGGGTGAGGTCTATCTGTCTGACATCAACCTGAATCAGGAATTTGGCAAAATTGAGGTGCCACATCGACCTACGCTGCGTGCCGCCACCCTGATATTTATGCCCGATGGAAAAGTGTTTGGCATGGTGGTCATCAACATGAATGTCACCCCCCTGCTGGAGCGGATGAGCACCGGGCTGCCACCAGCGGTGAATGTCTATCTCACCAATACCCATGGCGATTATTTACTGCACCCCGATCCACGCCAGACCTTCGGTTTTGATGTAGGCCAGCGCTACCGCTGGCAACAGGATTTTCCCGATTTTAAAATTCAAACCGATGCCAATAACAACGCCTCAGGGCTGATGCAGACGATTGACTCAACACAAGGCCGGATGCATATCGTGTCCAGCCCGGTTTATTTCGACCCGCACCATCCTGAACGTTTCCTGCTGCTGTTCGATACCTTGCCCGATGCTGCCATTACAGAAAAATCGCTACAAATTCTCAGCATTAATATCGTTGTCATAGCGGCAAGCCTGTTAGTCATTATCGTACTGGTATTACTGGCTGTGCGACACATGTTTGCGCCTTTGGGCCAGTTAATCGACGCGGCAAACAGCATCGCTGAAGGCCATTATGAGAAGCCGCTACCCGATTACAAAACAAGTGATATGGGAAAGCTGGCGCGCGCTTTCAACGACATGCAGGCGCAAATTAAATCCCGGGAAATGGCCATCAAACAACTTAACGCCGATCTTGAACAACGGGTAGCGCAACGCACCCTGCAATTGACGAATGCAAACCGTGAACTTGAAAGTTTTGCTTATGCTGTATCCCATGATTTACGCGCACCGTTGCGCGCCATGAGTGGGTTTAGCCAAGCGCTGAAGGAAGATTACGGCCATCAATTGGAAAATGAAGCCAGGGATTACCTGCATCAAATCGTCATTGCCTGTCGCAAAATGGGTGAGTTGATTGATGGACTGCTGTTACTTTCCCGTTGTACGCGCGGAGAACTGCGAAATAATACGGTGGGTATTTCTGATCTTTCGCTACGCCTGCTGAATGATCTGGCAAAACAGTCATCTGCACGCAAAGTAGCCGTGCAAGTCGAAGCAGGACTGCAGGCTGTTGGTGATCCGCGCATGGTAGAAGTCATGATGAGCAACCTGCTGGATAACGCCTGGAAATACACGGCACACACCGCACTCCCGAACATACGGGTGTATGCCGAGGAACAGGATGGTGTGGATTATTTATGTGTTGCGGATAACGGTGCCGGCTTCGACATGGCCCACTCTAACCGGTTATTCCAACCCTTCCAGCGCCTGCATCGCCAGGATGAATTTCCCGGCATTGGCATCGGGCTCGCCACCGTACAACGCATCGTGCATCGCCATGGCGGCATTATCCAGGCACGAGGCGAGCCGGGAAAAGGCGCCACTTTCTGCTTTACGTTGTCACGCGAAAAAAACGTCGCATTAACCAACATCTAACAAGGAATCTGAACATGAATACCAAAGCCATTTTGTTAGTTGAAGATAACCCGCAGGACGAAATGCTTACACTACGCGCCTTGCGTCAAGCCAATCTGGCCAACCGGATTGATGTGGTGCACGATGGCCAGCAAGCGCTGGATTATCTGTTTCAGGAAGGTGATTTCGCAAACCGCGAAGGCCCATCACTGCCCGCCGTAGTATTGTTGGATTTAGGCCTGCCACGCTTGTCCGGCCTGGAAGTGCTGGCACGAATTCGTGCTGATGCGCGCACCCAATTACTGCCCGTCGTCATTCTGACATCATCCGACGACGAGCGTGATCGTTTGCAGGGCTATGAAACCGGCTGCAACAGCTTTGTGCTCAAGCCGGTAGACTTTGCCGTCTTTGCCGAAACCGTAGCCAGCCTGGGTATTTTTTGGCTCGCCATCAACGAACCGCCGTTTAGCAAATAAACCGCCGTGCAGCAGCCACTGAAAATACTGGTCATCGAAGATGCTTCCGCTGACTTCCAGCTGGTGGAGCGTCTATTACACAAAGAAGGACTGGCCTCACAGTGCAGCCGGATTTACAGCAATACCGAGCTGGATGAGGCACTGCAGTCACAGTGGGATCTCGTGCTAGCCGATTTCAATGTGCCGGGCATGGATTTCCGCACGACCATGCGGCAGATACAGAAAGCGTATCCTGATCTACCCATCATTTTATTATCGGGCAGTGTAGGTGAAGAAACCGCCGTGGAATTGTTACACATGGGTCTGGCGGATTTCATTCTTAAAGACAAATTGGCACGTTTGCCGACAGCCATTCAGCGTGCGCTTGACGAAGTGAGAGAGCGCAAGGCCCGGCGCACTGCCGAAACCAAGTTGTATAAACTGGCCCAGGCGGTTGAACAAAGCCCGGAAATCATCGCTATCGCCGATCTCCATGCCAATATCGAATATGTCAACACATCATTCATGCGACTCACCGGTTATAACCGTGAAGAGATCATTGGTAAGAATTTACGCATTCTACAATCCGGCAAAACCCCCGAGAGCACTTACGATGCGCTGTGGGAATGTTTAACGAAGGGAGAAACCTGGCAGGGCGAGCTCTACAACAAACGCAAAGACGGCAGTGAATTTATCGAGCACGCCATCATCAGCCCGATTCGCCAGGCCGACGGATCCATTACAAACTATGTTGCCATATTAGAAGACATCACCGAAAAAAAACGTGCCGAAGCCGAGATTCATCGGCTGGCATTTTACGACACCCTCACTGGCCTGCCGAACCGCGCACTGCTACAAGACCGATTGCAACAAACTCTCGTTACCAGCAGCCGGAATAAACGCGGTGGCGCCGTGTTGTTCATTGATCTGGATAATTTCAAGGAACTCAACGACACATTGGGACATGAAATCGGTGATGCATTGCTGCAACAAATCGCGCAGCGTTTGTTAACGTGTGTGCGCGAAGGCGATACCGTGGCACGCATCGGTGGTGATGAATATGTGATCATTCTGGCAGATCTGAGTGAACAATCTCTAGAAGCCGCGGCGCAAACAAAATCCATTGCTGAAAAAATACTCCATGCCATGGAACAGAGATTTCAACTTTCAGAGCATGTATATCACTGTACGGCCAGCATTGGCTGCACACTCTTCAACGACCGCCAACATTCAAAAGATGAACTGTTAAAACAGGCCGATATCGCCATGTATCAGGCCAAAAAATCTGGGCACAATACCCAGCGTTTTTTCGACCCGCAAATGCAGGACAGCATCAACACCCGCGCCACACTCGAACGTGAATTACACAAAGCCTTGGAGAATCAGGAATTCCAGTTGTATTACCAGATACAGGTTGACAGCATGCGACAGCCACTGGGGGCAGAAGCCCTGATTCGCTGGTTACATCCTGAACATGGATTAGTCTCCCCCACTCAGTTTATTCCCTTGGCAGAAGAGACCGGCTTGATCTTACCGATAGGACAATGGGTGCTTGAAACCGCTTGTGCGCAACTGAAAGCCTGGCAAGCGGGCAAACTCACGCACAAGCTGGTACTTGCCATTAACGTCAGCGTCATACAGCTTCGTCAATCCGATTTTGTCAGCCTGGTGCAGGCCAATGTACAACGCTATGCGATCAATCCCACGTTACTCAAGCTGGAGTTAACTGAAAGTATGCTGCTTGAAAACATCGAAGATACCATTATGGTCATGAACCAATTACAACTAATTGGCGTGCGCTTGTCACTGGATGATTTCGGAACCGGCTATTCATCCCTGCAATACCTTAAACGATTACCCATCAATCAACTCAAAATTGATCAATCATTTGTACGCGATCTGGTTATTGATGACAATGACAAGGCCATTGTCGCCACCATTATCGCCATGGCACATAATTTATATCTGGATCTCATTGCAGAAGGTGTAGAAACAGACGAACAACGGCGTTTTCTGTCAGCAGCAGGTTGTCATTGCTATCAGGGATATTTGTTCGGCCAACCGGTGCCGATTGAACAATTTGAAATGTTATTGAAACAACATTGATTATTATTGCAGGGCACTGTGATGACCAGAGCGGGCCGAGGGAAGCTCCGACTTACTCAGATGTTCCCTAGTATCTTCTGTTAACAGCTTGTTGAAAAACTCAAAATTAAAAACTTTTGATCTCGGTTTAATGCGCGTTTACCCTGCTTTTATTCGCGTGATGCACATGGATGTGCGAACGCCGCGAGCGCAGCGACCGCCATGGATGGCGGAAGGTAGAACAACGCAGGAGCAGTTGTCGAGATGCGTAAGAGCGGTAGATGCACATGGATGTGCGAATGCCGCGAGCGCAGCGACCGCCATGGATGGCGGAAGGTACGCCTCCATGGATGGAGGTGGTAGAGCAATGCAGGACGATTCCATGAATGGAATCGGTAGAGTCGCGTCAGGAACGAAGACCGAGCAGTTGTCGAGATGCGTTAGAGCGGCGCATTTACGTTAGTTTTTTTTCTGATTCAATTCACGCAGCCGTGCCATTTTTTCTGCAATTTTTATTTCCAACCCGCGATTTACAGGCTCGTAATAAATTCGCTCACCCATATTATCCGGAAAATAGGTTTCACCGGCTGCAAAACCGTTATCTTCATCGTGCGCATAACGATAATCTTTACCGTAATCCAGCTCCTTCATTAATTTTGTAGGCGCATTGCGAATATGCATGGGCACTTCCGCGGTGCCGTTTTCTTTAGCATCTTTCATGGCCAGGTTATACGCTTTATACATGGCATTACTTTTGGGTGCGCAGGCCAAATACACCACCGCCTGCGCCAGTGTTAACTCGCCTTCCGGGCTACCCAGGCGTTCGTAGACATCCCAGGCTTGCAGTGCAAGCTGCAAGCCGCGAGGATCGGCATTGCCTATATCTTCGGATGCCATGCGCACCACCCGGCGCGCAATGTATAAGGGATCACATCCACCATCGAGCATGCGACACATCCAGTACAGTGCAGCATCGGGATTACTGCCGCGCACCGATTTATGCATGGCGGAAATCTGGTCGTAAAAATAATCACCACCCTTATCAAAGCGGCGCAAGGTTTGTGCGGTGACGTTTTCAATGACATCCCGCGTAATCATTTTTACACTATTCACTTCGTCAGCCAGATCAACCGCTATCTCTAAAAATCCAAGCGCACGCCGCGCGTCGCCATCGGCCATACGCGCCATGTGTTGTAATAAATCATCCGTGATTTCAACCGTTTCATGGCCCAGGCCTTTTTCACGATCAAACAAGGCTCGTGTTA
>JANOOU010000261.1:0-2422 GCA_031421475.1 Gammaproteobacteria bacterium
CTAAGAAACCATAACCACGATTAACATAGAGATATTGATTTTCTTCTTTGTATAGTCCTGCCCATTTTTCATAACGAAGAGAAATTGGACTCCATTTAAAACCGTGCGTTTCTATTCCCATTTGAGCTCCGTGTGTGTGGCCACTTAGCGTTAAATCAATGTCTCGATAATCTTTGCGCACTTGTTCATCCCAATGCGTGGGGTCATGAGAAAGAAGAATTTTGAATGGAGCGTCGACACCCTGATAGGCCATTTTTAAATCACCAATTTGATGAAAACCAGCTCCCCAATTTTCAACGCCGATTACTGCAATTTTTTCATTACCCCCTTCAATTTCGCGAGTGACAATGGCGGCGCCGTTTTCAATATGTAATGCAGAAATGAACGTGCCTTGTCCGTAGTCGAGCAGTGCCGCCAGCATCTGGCCGGTTTGGCCGGCATCGTCATCAATCGCCTGCTTGCCCAGCAAAATAATACCGGGTTGTTCACGTTCAACAATTTTCTGGAGTAATTTGGCGATGCCCAGAGGTTGCAAGCGTGCATCACTTTGCACCAGGATCGCGCGATCCGCACCCATGGCCAGCGCATGGCGCAATACATCCTGCGCGGCCGCCGTGCCGACGGTAACCGCAACAATTTCGCTGGCGATGCCTTGTTCTTTTAATCGCACGGCGGCTTCCATCGCATTTTCATCAAACGGGTTGATGTTCATTTTGACGCCAGCCAATTCCACATCGGAACCATCGGCCTTGATATGCACTTTGATGTTGTGGTCTACCACCCGTTTAATGGCTACCAGTAACTTCATGACCTTACCCTCTGCTGCGTTGCGCGTGGGCAGTATATTATAAGGCTCTGAATTAAAGCAGTAATTGCGGTGTGACTATGGCGCGTGAGGTGATGAATTACGATGTATTGATTGTCGGTGCCGGCCCGGCCGGACTGGCGGCAGCCTTGCGGGTGAAACAGTGTGCGCAGACCAGTGGGCAAGATATCAGTGTTTGTGTGCTGGAAAAAGGCGCGCAGGTTGGCGCCCATATTTTATCCGGTGCCGTCATTGATCCCGTTTCATTAAATGAATTGCTGCCTGATTGGCGTGCGCTCGGCGCGCCATTGCATACGCCGGTCAGCAGCGATGAATTTATGTGGCTGAGTGAACAATCGGCCTGGCAGATACCCACGGCATTATTACCGCCATTGATGAGCAATCATGGCGCTTACATTATTAGCCTGGGTGCGTTGTGCGAATGGCTGGCGCAGCAGGCAGAGGTAGCCGGTGTCGAAATTTATCCGGGATTTGCCGCCCAGGAAATGCTTTATGGCGCGCAGGGTGAAGTGATCGGCATCGTCACCGGCGACATGGGACGTAACGCTAACGGTGATGAAGGTGCGCAATTTACAGCGGGTATTGAAATTCACGCGCGCTATACGCTCATTGCCGAAGGTGCTCGCGGTTCGCTGACGCGCGATCTGGAACAGCGTTTTGCACTGCGAAAAAAATCCTCGCCGCAAAAATTTGGCCTGGGCATGAAAGAAATCTGGCGGGTGGCCGCGGACCAACATCGGCCCGGCCTGGTGCAACACACCCTGGGCTGGCCGCTGAGGTCGGACACAGGCGGCGGCTCTTTTATTTATCATTATGGTGCGGATCTGGTTGCGATGGGTTTTGTGGTGCACCTCGATTACGCCAATCCGCATCTCTCACCCTTTGACGAATTTCAGCGCTTCAAACAGCACCCGGCGATTCGCCCCTTACTGACCGGCGGCAAGCGTTTGGCATACGGCGCGCGCGCCATTACCGAAGGTGGTGTGCAAGCCTGGCAGGAACAGGTGTTTCCCGGTGGCGCATTGATTGGCTGTAGCGCCGGCATGGTTAATCTGCCGCGCATCAAGGGCATCCACAACGCCATGCAATCCGGCATGTTGGCGGCTGAATGTGTGGTATCTGCGCTGGACAATCATCTGGCTGCCAATCGCCAGCATGATGGTCTGGCCGATTATCCGGTGGCGCTGCGCAACTCGCGCACCTGGCGCGACCTGCATGCCGTGCGTAACGTCAAGCCCATGCTGTCGCGTTTTGGCACCCCGGTTGGCACCTTGCTGGGGGGTGTTGAGATGTGGCTGGCCGCCGCCGGGTTACGCATGCCCTGGACCTTGCGTCATCCACAGGCGGACCATGCCTGCACACGTCCGGCAGCGGCGATGCCGAAAATCGATTACCCGCATCCCGATGGCCAGATCAGTTTCGATAAATCGAGCTCGGTCGCGTTGAGTAATATTTCGCATGACAGTAATCAGCCCTGTCACCTGAAGCTGCTCGACAACCAACAGACGGTGGCTGCCAATATCGCAACTTTTGATGCACCGGAACAACGCTACTGTCCGGCCGGGGTTTACGAAATTTTGGTGGTGGATGAACGCC
>JANOOU010000262.1:0-18839 GCA_031421475.1 Gammaproteobacteria bacterium
CGTGGCAATCGTGCCATTTTTGATGGTGTTGATCTGGATATTCGGCGCGGTAAGGTCACGGCGATTATGGGCCCCAGCGGCACCGGCAAAACCACGCTGCTGAAATTAATCGGTGGCCAGCTCAAACCCAGTGCCGGCACGATACGGGTTGATGGCGAAAATCTTCAGCACTTAAGCCGTAAGGCGCTCTACGAATTACGCCGTCGTACCATGGGCATGTTGTTTCAAAGTGGCGCGCTGCTGACGGATATGACGGTGTTTGACAATGTAGCGTTTCCGCTGCGTGAGCACACAAAATTACCGGCATCGGTGATTCGAAATCTGGTGTTGTTAAAACTACAGGCGGTGGGATTACGCGGTGCACAGCAGTTGATGCCCGGTGAATTGTCTGGTGGTATGGCGCGACGCGTGGCCCTGGCGCGTGCGATTGCGCTGGATCCGCAAATGATTATGTTCGATGAACCGTTTACCGGTCAGGACCCAATTTCCATGGGTGTGCTGGTCAAGCTAATCCGGGACATGAATCATGCATTGGGACTAACCAGCGTGGTGGTGTCGCATGATGTGCCGGAAACGGCATCGATTTCCGATTACATTTATCTGATTTCGCAAGGCAAAGTGGTTGAACACGGTTCACCCGAGCAGCTACGTGTTTCGGCATCGTTATGGGTGCAACAATTCATGCAAGGTTTGGCGGATGGCCCGGTGCCCTTTCATGTCCCGGCTCCTGTATTACTCGATGATTTAATGGGAGCATCACCATGATGGCGGCCGTTCTGAATGCATTGCACAGGCTGGGCCAGATTACGCTGGATGCGTTTGCACGCACGGGGCGCGGTAGTGTGTTTTTGGCGCAGCTACTGCCCGCCTTACCATCGGTTTTTGGGCGGCCCTCGTTGTTAATTCGTCAGCTCTATATG
The DNA here is from genome assembly GCA_031421475.1 of Gammaproteobacteria bacterium. Taxonomy (GTDB): domain Bacteria; phylum Pseudomonadota; class Gammaproteobacteria; order SZUA-229; family SZUA-229; genus JACPVK01. The sequence goes on from JANOOU010000262.1 coordinate 921, forward strand.
GTGGGTGTGCAAACCTTGCTGATTATTCTGGTGGCCGGTTTGTTTGTCGGCATGGTGCTGGCGTTGCAAGCGTATATTGTGCTGGTGGATTTTGGCGCCGAGGACTCCATCAGCCTGATGGTGTCCTTGTCGATATTGCGCGAACTGGGGCCGGTGTTTACCGGCTTGTTATTTGCAGGCCGTGCCGGTTCCGCTTTAACGGCTGAAATCGGATTAATGAAAAGCACCGAGCAATTATCCGGCATGGAAATGATGGCGGTTGATCCCATGCGTTATGTGGTGGCGCCACGGTTTTTAGCAGGTTTTATTTCGGTGCCCTTGCTGACTGTAATTTTTATGGCGGTCGCCATACTCGGCGGTTATCTGGTGAGCACCGAATTACTGGGTATATATGAAGGTGTGTTCTGGTCGCAGATGCAGACCAAAGTCGATTTTTACGATGATGTGGTAAACGGCATTATCAAAAGTGTGGTGTTCGGTTTTGTAATAGTGTGGATCGCGGTGTATGAAGGTTATGATTGTCTGCCGACATCCGAAGGTCTGGCGCAGGCCACCACACGTACCGTGGTGCACAGTTCATTGGCGGTATTGGGCCTGGATTTTGTGTTAACTGCCATTATGTTTACTGCATAAGTAACCCGTTTAAAGTTGCAAGTGGCAGGAGATCGCTTTTTCTTACTGCTTTAAACTTTAAATCTTGCAACCTGTTTTTTTGATGAAGTTTTGCTACGAGAATGACAATGAATACTAGAACGATAGAAATAATGGTGGGTTTGTTTGTAGCGGCTGCGCTGGCTGCGCTGTTTATGCTGGCACTTAAAGTTAGCAACTTGGCCAGTTACGGGGAGAATGAAGGCTACGATCTGGTGGCGCATTTTGACAATATAGGCGGCCTCAAGGTGCGCTCGCCAGTGAGTGCCGGTGGTGTGCGCATTGGCCAGGTAACCGCTATTCATTACGACAACAAACGCTACGATGCAGCGGTTACCATTACGGTTAGCCCGCAATATCATTTCCCCAAAGATACCAGTGCCAGTATTCTTACCGCCGGTTTACTGGGCGAGCAATATATTGGTTTGGAGCCCGGCGCCGAGGACGATGCGCTGCAACCCGGTGAACGTATTGAACTCACACAATCCGCTCTGGTACTGGAACAGATTATCGGACAATTTTTGTTTTCCAAAGCACAGGAAAAAACCGAATGAAAACGTATGTATGGGTATCACGCCTGATATTTTTGGGCCTGTTATGGCCGGTGTTGTCACAGGCCGCCTCCATGCCGCCTGATGAACTGGTGCGCCAAACCTCTGAAAAAATATTGGCCACACTGGAAAAAAATAAAGCGCTGTACGAAAAAGAGCCGGATCGGATTTATCAATTAGTGGATGAGATTATTTTGCCGAATCTCGACTTTATTGCCATGAGCAAACTGGCACTGGGCAAAAACTGGAATACGGCGTCGCCGCAACAACAAACCCGATTTACCGAAGCTTTTAAAAGCATGCTGATTCGAACCTACAGTAAATCACTTACCGAATATGCCGGGCAAAAAATAGAATTTTTACCTTACCGTCCCTCGGCTGACGGGAAAATGACGACGGAAATCAGCACCCGTATTATGCCTGCAAACGGCCCGGCGATTCCGATCGACTATCGTTTGCGTCTGAAAGACGATGCCTGGAAAGTGTATGACATCACCATCGACGGCATCAGCCTGGTGACCAATTACCGCAACAGTTTTGCCGGTGATATTCGTGCGGTGGGCATGGATGGTTTGATCGACAAACTCAATACCAAGCTCAACGAAAAAACCGTTGCACCGGTGAGCACCGGCAAAGGTTCGTCGTGATCAGTGTACAACGCAACAATGGCCGCATTGAGCTGTCAGGCGTGCTGGATCATGCTTCGGTGACGCAGCTGCTGGCACAAAGTGCCGACTGGTTTGGCGGCAAGACACTCACCATCAGTTTGCAGGGTGTAACCCAGAGCAACAGCGCCGGTCTGGCAATGTTGCTGGAGTGGCAAAAAATAGCCCGGCAGAAACAAGTGGCGCTCCAGTATCATGCGTTGCCAGAGCAATTGCGTAATATCGCCCGTGCCTACGGCGTTGATCAGTTATTGCCGGTAAGCGCTGCATAATTATTATGAAATAGCGTGATGCATAACATGCAGTCAGATAACCAGCATCACACCCTCTCCAAAAAATATCCGGTCTGTTTTCTTGCACAAGAAAAATACGGCTCAGTTAAGGATGCTCTGATGTGTCAGCGCATCCGGGCGGCACCCGGATGTGCCTCTATTTTCAAACTTGGGTAATTGAAAATGAGGCAAACAGTGGCGCAGGGAGGGCAATCAATTTATGATTAAACGCAGGCAGGCCTAGCCTGAGTATTTCACCAAAAAAACTTAACGCAAATGCACGCAAATAAAGGCGCAAATGTTTGTTTTTATGACTCTGGAAATAACGCGTTGTTTCCTGCTGCGTACATGTCGCACACCGCTCAACAGGACGTTAGCTAACAACGTCAACCCAACACTCTGAAGTTACCACGCATGAACAAATTACTGATACAGGGCGGTACTCGCCTCAATGGCGAAATCCGTATTTCTGGCGCCAAAAATGCGGTGCTGCCGATTATGGCGGCGACCTTGCTCGCCGAAGGCCCGACGGTGGTCGAGAACGTGCCGCATTTGCTGGACGTTACTACCACGGTCACGCTGTTAACGCATCTGGGTGCCAGCGTTACCATGGATGAAAAAATGGGCATAGAAGTGGATACCGCCACGCTACATACCCAGTTAGCGCCCTATGAGCTGGTCAAAACCATGCGCTCTTCCATTCTGGTGCTGGGGCCTTTGCTGGCGCGATATGGCCGGGCGGATGTGTCCTTGCCGGGTGGTTGTGCTATTGGCTCGCGCCCGGTGAATCTGCATATCAAGGGGTTGCAGGAAATGGGCGCTGAAATTGAAGTTAAAAACGGTTATATCCATGCGCGATGTAAACGCTTGCAGGGCGCGCGCATTGTAATGGAAATGATCACCGTCACCGGCACCGAAAACCTGATGATGGCGGCGACCCTGGCGCAGGGCACCACCTTTTTGGAAAACGCCGCGCGTGAGCCCGAAGTGGTGGACCTGGCGCATTGTTTAAAGGCCATGGGCGCCAAAATTTCCGGCGAGGGAACCGACACCATTACCATCGAAGGTGTCGATAAATTATTCGGTTGCCGTTATCGTGTGGTACCCGATCGTATTGAAACCGGTACGTTTTTGATTGCTGCGGCCATTACCGGCGGTCGCGTCAAACTCAAAAATACCGACGCCCGTTTACTCGATGCGGTGCTGCATAAACTCACCGAGGCCGGTGCCGAAATCACCTGCGGTGATAACTGGGTAGCGCTGGACATGCATGGCAAACGGCCACATGCCGTCAATATTCGTACAGCGCCTTACCCGGCATTCCCCACCGATATGCAAGCCCAGTTCATGGCGCTGAATGCGGTGGCCGAAGGTACCGGCACCGTCGTGGAAACCATTTTTGAAAATCGTTTCATGCATGTGCAGGAACTGCAACGCATGGGCGCCGATATCGAAGTGCAGGGACACACTGCCATCGTGCGGGGTGTGAACAAACTCACCGCAGCACCGGTTATGGCCACGGATTTGCGCGCATCGGCGAGCTTGGTGTTGGCTGCCCTGGCGGCAGAAGGCGAAACCGAAGTCCAGCGTATTTACCACATCGACCGCGGTTATGAGCTGATCGAAGAAAAACTGGCCTCGCTGGGTGCAAAAATCCGTCGTGTTCAGGCCTGATCTTCACTCTATATAATGCGGCTAACGGAAATATCACCAGCAATCGAGCTGGAATATTTCTGTATGGTGCCGTTACTGTGTCAAAATCTGTTTAACTCCTAATCCATAGCCCCTTTTGTTATGACTGCATCCATCACCATCGCTCTGTCCAAAGGGCGCATCTTCAAAGAAACCCTGCCATTGCTCGCGGCTGCCGGCATCGTGCCGTTGGAAGATCCCGATACCAGCCGCAAGCTCATCCTCGATACCAATCAGCCGGACATCAAACTGGTGATTATTCGCGCCACCGATGTGCCCACCTATGTGCAATATGGCGCGGCTGATCTGGGCGTGGCCGGTAAAGATGTATTAATGGAACATGGCGGCGACGGTTTGTATGAACTGGTTGATCTGAATATTGCGCGTTGTCGTTTAATGACTGCCGGCCTGGTGAATGCGCCGCCGCATCGTGGCCGATTGCGCGTGGCAACAAAATTTGTCAATGTGGCGAAACGATACTTCGCCGAGCGCGGTCAACAGGTGGAAGTTATCAAGCTCTATGGATCCATGGAACTGGGCCCGATTGTTGGATTATCGGATTTAATCGTCGATGTGGTGGATACAGGTAATACCTTAAAAGCCAATGGTTTGACACCGATAGATCATATTGCAGATATTACGTCGCGCCTGGTGGTCAACAAGGCCGCACTGAAAATGAAACACGAACGTATTCAATCCATGGTTGAGAAAATGCGACAGGCCGTCCGGTGATGATAAGGCAGCAATGAATATTAAATCCCTGAATGCGCAGTCGGATAATTTCTGGTCTGAACTGGATGCTTTGCTGGCATGGGAATCGGTGTCTGACGAAAAAGTTTTGGCCGTTGTTAACGACATTATTAAAAATGTGCGTCAGCATGGCGATGATGCCGTGGTGGAATATACCAATCGGTTTGATCGCATGCAGGTCACATCCATCCAGCAACTGGAATTGTCGCAGGAAAAATTGCGACAAGCCCTGCAACGTATTCCGGCACAGCAGCGTGCAGCGCTCGATCAGGCGGCAACCCGAATTCGTCATTACGCCGAGCGCCAAAAACTGGAATCCTGGTCCTATCGCGAAGCGGATGGCACGCTGCTGGGGCAACAGATTTCAGCCATGGATCGTGTGGGTTTGTATGTGCCCGGCGGCAAGGCCGCGTATCCGTCGTCGGTATTAATGAATGCTATTCCTGCAAAAGTAGCCGGTGTACCGGAGCTGATTATGGTGGTACCCACGCCGGATGGTGACGTGAATGATCTGGTGTTATCCGCTGCCGCCATCGCGGGCGTGGATCGTGTATTTACTATCGGTGGCGCGCAGGCAGTCGCTGCACTGGCCTACGGTACGCAAACCGTGCCACGGGTTGACAAAATTGTTGGCCCCGGAAATATTTATGTCGCTACCGCCAAACGTTTGGTGTTCGGCGCTGTCGGAATCGACATGATTGCGGGACCCTCCGAAATTTGCGTCGTGTGTGATGGCCAGACAAATCCCGACTGGATTGCCATGGACTTATTTTCGCAAGCCGAGCATGACGAAGATGCGCAATCGATACTGGTATCGCCCGATGCCGCATTTATTGAAAAAGTGCGTGCCAGTATTAAAAAATTAATAGTGGATATGCCACGTAAAAATATTATTGAAAAATCGCTCACCACTCGTGGTGTGATGATTGCAACGCGGGACATGCAGCAAGCTATAGACGTGGCCAACTATATAGCACCGGAGCATCTTGAATTATCGATGGATGATGCCGAGTCTATTGCAAAAAACATTCGTCATGCCGGCGCAATTTTTATGGGCCGTTACACGGCGGAAGCATTGGGTGATTATTGTGCGGGCCCCAATCACGTATTGCCTACCTCCCGTACGGCGCGATTTTCATCGCCATTGGGGGTGTATGATTTTCAGAAACGCTCAAGTTTGATTGCGTGCTCTGCAAGCGGTGCCTCGCAACTGGGAAAAATCGCTTCCGTACTGGCACACGGTGAAGGTTTAACAGCACACGCCAGATCGGCGGAATACCGAATTAAAGGCTAATACGCCTGTTTAGTGTTTTTGAAATAAGAGAAAACGTATGGGTGATGTCATTGCTTTCAGGCAGAAAAAGCCGATTGTTAATCCAAAAGGCAATACTTTGTGCAAACGCGGTTTTCATCGCTGGGAAGTGATCAAGGATCAGCAGTTCGATGTGAAGGAAGGTAAGTTGGTAAGCCGATATCAGTGTACCCGTTGTGGCATGACCAAAAATGAGGCGCGTTAGTATGTGTGTAAAATCTATCAAATGGTTGTTGTGCTGGTTTTTTTTAACCTTGCCAGCATATGCGGCTGAGACGACTTTCTTTGATGATACGTTTGGTGATTTTAAAGAGGAATTAACCCATGCCAAAGAACAGGGTAAGGCCGGTGTTTTTATTTTTTTTGAAATGGATGAATGTCCATTTTGTTATCGCATGAAAACCACGGTGATGAATCAGCAGCGCGTGATGGATTATTTCAAAAAGAATTTCCTCTTGTTCCCAATCGACATAGAAGGTGATATTGAAATGACTGACTTTCAGGGCCAGACCATGCGGATGAAAGAGTTTGCCTTTAATCAGCACCGTGTACGCGCCACACCGGTACTCGCTTTTTTTGATTTGCAAGGCAAGATGGTCGCTAAATACACGGGTGCCACAGCTGATGCGGATGAGTTTATGTTATTAGGTGAATATGTCGTGAGTGGTGCTTATAAAAACTCGAACTTCACCAGTTACAAACGCGACCAGCGGAAAACAATTGGAAAAACTCCCGGCGGATGATGCGTCAGATTGCCAGATATCATTTTTTACTGTTTTGTGCGGTGGCACAAGCAGATGATACCTATCTCCCCGACCCGCTCACACTTGAGTATGCACTTGAGCAAGCCAGCGCAGAAACGCATTATCAAATTATTGAAGATTCCGCTTCAGTCGAACAAGCTCAAACTCAAACTTATCAGGCACAGGCCGCCAGTGAATGGCAGGCTCATCTGGATATTCGGGCTTCAGTGTTCGAACCTTCGCCATTGGCTACAGATCAATCTACTGACGAATTTAACGCGCTGTTACACATAGAAAAATTACTTTACGATTTCGGGCGTAGTGATTTATTGGAACAGTCGGCAGCGATTAAACAGGATGCTGTGCAATCCTATACCGCTTATGTTGTGACACAACGTCGACTGGATATAACACGCGAGTATCTCGCTGTTCTGCTGGCTGATTTGCGTTACACCCGAGATGATGAAGCGATGGCCATCGCCTATGTTCAATATGAAAACGTACAGGATAAACATGCCCTTCAACAAACATCGGATGTAGATTTGCTGGCGGCTGAGACGTTATATCAAAATGCGCTTTATCAGCGCTCGCAGAGTGAAAATAATCGACGCAGCAGCCGGGCCAGATTGGCCGAAGTGATGAACCGGCCTGAAATTTTGGCAACCAATCTGGTACGCCCTGTGTTTTCAATGCAACGTGAGTTGAGTGATTATAACGTTTTACTGGAACAGGCCATGGCCGCCAATCCGCGCGTATTGCTGCTACAGGCGGCAGTGGAATCAACGCAAAAAAAAATGTTGTCAGCGCAATATCTTGCACGCCCCACTCTGAACGCTGAAGTTGATGTGAATAACTCATCAATTGATCGTTCATCCCGGGATGACTGGCGTGCCTCACTGACGCTGCGCATACCTTTACTGGAACAGCACAGTGTTAAGGCACAGGTATCTGCCGAGCGCAGTCAGTGGTTGTTGCAGCGTGCTATGCTGATGCAAGAGCAGTCTAAATTACGGCAGCGGGTTTTGTCGTTATGGCAGCAAATACCACTGCTGACCACACGATTGTCACACATGAAAACCCGGGCAGAATACAGCGAGTTGTATCTTGATCGTAGTCGCGCCTTATATGAACTGGAAGCCAAAACAGATTTGGGTGATGCCATGGTGGCCTTGTCTGATACGCGTTACCAACAGGCGCAAGTTGAATTTGAACTGGCACTTGCCTGGATCGAGCTGGACATGATTACACAAACTCCTGTAACAACGAGGTAAGCCGTGTTGATACGTATCGTAACAATCGTTCTCTTATTTACAGCGCATTTGGCACATGCAGTAGAAATAGACGCGACACTGGAATGGGCTAATCGACGTGTTGCAGCCTTTGCGGTTTCCGGCGTGATAGAGAAAGTAGATGTGTCAGCAGGCGATGTGGTTAAAAAAGGCCAGCCACTTGCTCAACTTGATCAACTGCCGTTTGCATTAACCATTAAAAAACAACAGGCGCTGGTGAACGGACTCAGCCCTCGATTGTTTGATGTCAAACAGAATTATTCGCAAGCACAGGAATTGTTCGACAGAACAGTTTTGTCACAAGTAGAACTGCAACGTGCTGAGTCGCAATTTCGGGGTGTTGAAGCCGAGCAGGCTGCCGCCAAGGCAGAGTCGGATATTGCAAAATGGCAGCAGCAACAATCTGTGTTGCGTGCTGCCTGTGAATGTCTGATTACATCTAACCGTTTGTTGCCGGGCATGATTGTGAATAATGAAAATCAGGCGACTGCAATCATTGAGCTGGCAGAAACGGCCGTGATGAATGCAGCCATAATTCTGGAGCCGACTATACAATTGGCTATGCAGCAAGCCGTAACTGTTAATGTTGCAGGTAAAAAATATCCGGCAGTGGTGGTTGCCTTATCCGTAGAAAATGGCAAGCGTTTGGCACGTGTGCAATTTCGCCCTGAAGCGGCACAAAAATTATATGTTGGACAAACAGCCAAAGTCAGTTTTTAGTTATGTTCATGCAAGGCATGATGGACGTTATTTCATGAAAGCAGTAATAAATAAAAAAGACCGGAAACTCACATTACATGAAGTGCTGGGCTGGCTCGAGCACGATGGCATGGTGTCGAAAGACAATGCGCACCTGCTGCGCACTCTTGCCGTTGGCAAGCACTATACAGAGCGGCATCCTTTGTTGGTTATTGCCGAGCGTAACTGGGTTGATCAGCGCAACAAAAATACCTCGTTGTCGATCGAAGTGTTGACTGCCTGGTTAGCAGAAAAAGTCGAGCTTCCCTATTATCGAATCGATCCATTAAAAATAGAAGTCTCAAAAATTACCACATTGATGTCTTACGCGTATGCGGCACGATTTAATATTTTGCCAGTGAAAGTTGAAGTGGATTGCATTACCGTTGCTACAGCCGAACCCTTTGAAAAAGAATGGGAACGTGAGCTGACGCGGATGAAAAATAAAGAATTTAAAGTCGTTATAACTAATCCAGATGATATCTCGCGTTATTTGCTTGAGTTCTACACCGTTTCAAAATCTGTAACTGGCGCACAGAATGACAGTAATTTTGCGGCGACGAGTAACATCAGCAACCTTGAATCATTGATGGAGTTAGGCAAAGCGGGAAAGCTTGATGCCAATGATTCACACATCGTTAACATTGTAGACTGGTTGTTCCAGTATGCATTTGACCAACGCGCCAGTGATATTCATCTTGAGCCCAGACGCGAACAAGGTAATGTGCGATTTCGTATTGACGGTGTTATGCATCCGGTTTATCAGATTCCAACTCAAGTCATGGCAGCAGTCTCCAGTCGCATAAAAATTATTGGCCGTATGGATGTGGCTGAAAAACGTCGGCCACAAGATGGACGGTTAAAAACACGTACACCGGATGGCAATGAAGTTGAATTGCGTTTGTCCACCATGCCCACCGCGTTTGGTGAAAAATTGGTGATGCGTATTTTTGACCCGGAAGTACTGGTTAAGAATTTCCGTGAGCTGGGATTTGGTCAGAGTGATGAAGAACGCTGGCAGCAGATGATTGCACAACCTAATGGCATTATTTTAGTAACCGGCCCTACCGGTTCAGGTAAAACCACAACGCTGTACTCCACACTTAAATTATTGGCGAAACCCGATGTAAATGTATGTACGGTTGAAGACCCTATCGAACAGATCGATCCGGCGTTTAATCAGATGCAGGTTCAAAAAAATATAGATCTGGATTTTGCCAGCGGTGTGCGCACCTTAATGCGACAAGATCCCGATATTATTATGATTGGTGAAATTCGTGATAATGAAACAGCCGATGTTGCGATTCAGGCAGCCTTAACCGGTCATCTGGTACTGTCAACTTTACACACCAATGATGCACCCAGTGCCGTAACACGACTACTGGATATAGGTGTGCCCTATTATTTGATTCAATCAACAGTATTGGGCGTGATGGCGCAACGTTTGGTTAGAACCTTGTGCCCGCTTTGCAAGCAAGCAGCGGAAATCAGTGATGATGCATGGAAACAATTGGTGCAGCCGTGGAAGCCTGCGAAACCGTTACAAATATTTAAGGCGGTTGGTTGCCTGGAATGTCGTAATACCGGGTACATGGGACGTATAGGTATTTATGAAATGTTTACATTCTCACAGGATGTGAAACGCTTGATTACTGAGAAGTGTGATGTCCATGCCGTACGCACGCAGGCCATTAAAGAAGGTATGCGTTCATTACGGTTAAGTGGCGCACAAAAAATAGCCAATGGCATGACGACTATTGAGGAAGTGTTACGTGTGGCGCCGCCACCGATCGATAACTAATCAGGATTCGCAGGTGGATAGCGATAAATTTTTTGATGACTGGTCTCAAGCTGAAATCGATATTCTGCAACAGAGTGCAGTCAGGTTGTCCTATGCAAAAGGTGAGCGAGTATTCAGTGAAGGTGACGCGGCAGACCTTTTTTATATTATTGAGCAGGGACACTTCGTTATATTTATGGACAAACTTGGGATGCGACAGGATATTAATATAATCGGTGCGGGCGATTTTTTTGGTGAAATGGCCATTCTTAACCAGCAAAACAAACGTGTTGCATCAATTGAAGCATTGGATGAAGGTGTATTGCTGGGCATAGACAAGTATATGTTTATAGATCTGGTGCGTTCGCGCCCTGCCCTGGCAGACAGAATTAACAAAAAATTACTAATACGAAATGAAGAATTCATACTCAAGGAGACACTGCTTGAGTCAACGGGCATAGATAGTCATCACCTGCATGTCAGCATCAAGGGTGACCCTTCACTACGCGAATCGGCGTTTTCGAGAGAGCGCTATCAGAGCCTGGTTGATCAGATACTACCGCAGCTTCAACCACAACTTGAAGATTTATTGCTGAACACCAGTGCCTACAAATTTTTTATTGCGTTTAACAGCGGAGAAATGCGAATTGGTAGTGTATTCGATCCGTTTCATGAAGAAATTCATACCGCTGTAAAAATGACGGATCCGGCCTATGTTGACAGGCATTTCCCGAAAATTCCTTATGAAGATAAGGCGAAACTGGTAAAAGGCATTTATCATTTCATCAATACGCATGCATATTTTTCAACAATACCTACCTATCTGCAAAATATTTATGGCAGAAATCTTACTGCCTGGGAGCCGGTTCCAACGAACGAACTCATTAATGTGATTGGGAAGCTCAGTGAATTGCGTAATATACAAAATTTTTATTTAAGGAATATTAGTATTAGCATGGTGCGAAATACGATTCGCATGCAGTTTAACTGCGATGGCACGCATATTGTTTGTACGGATGATTACCAGCGGTTTCTGGATGAAAATCTGATGTAGGCAGAGGGTATTTCAGCAACTGCCTGATTTATGCCTTGTACCAGCGTTTGAATAATGCGTCGAGCACCTTGTCTGCGTATACGCGTTGTTTGACTTCGCCGTTATAACGCCTTAGCGCGCCACGTAGATCACCTTTTTCCTTGTCGAGATAAAAACGCAGAATAGCGCAGCCCAAACGCAAATTGGTGTGAGCGTGAATCAGGTTGTCTTCAGGATGGCCAATTTCATTAAGCCAGAACGGCATCACTTGCATTAAACCTTGCGCACCTGCCTGTGAAATGGCAAACCGGTCAAATTTTGATTCAATGTCTATTACGGCCAGTACCAACTCAGGCGTGAGTCGGGCGCGTAGAGCTTCGCTGTGTATTAACCGCAATAATTGCAGACGCTCAGTACTGTCCGGGATGGTTTTCTGTAAACGTGTGGACATATCGAGCAGCCAAACTTCAGCATCGAATCGATCCTGAAAACTATCGGCTTCGTTGATCGCTTCGATTAACCGCGTGCGCAATTCCGGGTCAGGCACGCTTTTTTTGTTCGCCATCGTCATTGCGGGTAGCAATATTATCAGCAATAAGACCGTTATCTGTTTCATGAGCCGAGTGTAGTAGAAAATGTATTTGCGCGTAACACTTCGCCTATTTAGCGGTGATGTTTCTGAAAGTGTTTTTTACCCGCTATTTTTTGCTTGCGTGTCCACCACATCCAGCCGCCACTCATTGAAAGCAGCAGTATAAAAATGGCACCGGCATCCATAATATAAACCCCCCAGCGGGCATTAAAAATACGGCCGCTGTGTAAATCCAGTATGACGCGCTCGATAGTCAGGCCGTTACCACGCCAGGCAAGTTTTATTTTTTGTTGCCATTCGGATTCCAGCTCAATACTGTGTGACCAGTCAATAGCGGGTGCTGCATCAGCCTGCCAGCTGACGATATTTTGATCGGCTCGATATTGATCGCCGGTTGTGCTTTTGGCGATGACCTCACCGTCTTTCAGGCCCAGTTTTATGATAGGCACAAAGTCGGGTGAGATCTGCTCGATCATTTCACCTTCCGAATCCAGTAATAACAGGCTGTTAGTGAAAGCAATTACCAGTATATTATTGCCCGACCGCACAGCACCCACTAATGTATCAAGACTGTTGGTGACAATGCGGTCGTTATAAAAAAGTTTGTCACCCCATTGAGTGATGCGTGTTTTATCCAGTGGGAAACTGATCGGTGGTCCTTTCGGGTTTAATCCATACCAGTTGAGAATGCTGTCATTGCGGATTATTTTTTGGTCGAGCTGTAGTTCTTCGGTATGGTTGAGTGCAATACCGGTGATGGCCAGTATGATCATCAGCAACACCGATAGTAAACCAATGCGGCGGTGCCATAGAAACCAGGGGAAGGTTTTTTTGTGTAGTCGTGTCATGGCGGTTTGAGTTGTTGGTCGAGTAGCAATGCTATGCGTGCAAGCTTGGTCAGTGCGCGTACCGATAAGGTAGCGCCGGAAATGCCATCAATGGAACGATCCAGTGTATGTTCGGCGGTGAGTCCGGCCTGGGTAAATTGGCCGGTAAAAAAAGGATATTTAACTTCCCAGCCGCGTGATTCGCGAAATGCCAGCACTTTTACAATTTCTATTTTTTGTTTGTTAATAACGATGCCCACGGTAATGGGCTTGGTTTTACCGATCTCTTCCAATACCCACACGCTGCGCTCGCCGCTGTACCAGTAACGGATGCGCTGACCGGTATAACTGTGGCTAAGAATATCTTCAATTTGTTTTTTTAAATCTGCTGATAGCCCAAGTACTTCGGCATCGGGTGCTGTGCCAGCAAAACTTTCACTCACAAAGCTGTCAGCTGTTTGATAAATATTTTCAGCCAGTACCGATGTACTCAAGCACAATAGACCTGCAAAAAACAGAATGGGATTTAACATGGTGACATTCTAACCCGAAATTATTATTTGTTTTGCAAACAAAAAAAACGGGATGCAGTGCATCCCGTCGGTTTTCAGTTCGAAGTGTGTTCAACCACGCGCACACATGCAGGAGTCATGCATTAGAACTGATAACCTAAACCCAGATTAAAGCCTTTGCTTTCTGTGGCGTTGTCATGGTCTTCAGTTTGGTAATCAACCTTGAATACCACGTCTTCATGTGGCCAGTAGTTTAAGCCTGCTATGGTTTGCGATTTGTCCTGGTTTACAACAATACTCCAGTCGCTTTGACGTACAAACACACCGAGTTTGTCAGTTACTTTGTAAGAAGCTTCCAGCAATACGCCACTTTGTTCTTTGCGAGCGGTGGTGGCCGCCGTGTCATCTATATCCCATTGTGCATACAGGGCGCTGGCTTTAAACGGGCCCGATGTGTAAATGGCGTGGGTTTCAAGCAGTGTGGCAGCAATGGTATCAACCGCTGTGCCCTGGGCCAGGTCGTCTTGTCTTTGTACCGTGCCCGCAAATTCCAGCCCACTCAAACCGGTGTATTTAACGCGGGCGGTATAAGCCAGTGATTCACCTTTGGCTTCAGATACTTTTTGGCGGCCGTTACGAATAACACCATCGGGAGCGTATAACCCGGAGTGCAAGGCGAAGTCATAACTTAAACCGCTGTCGAGATATCCCGAGTACATCGCGCCGCCTTCCCACCAGGTGGCAGGCACAATTTCTTTTTCAACCAGATTGCGTTCAACACCATAAAAAACAGTCGGTTCGTGCGTCTCGTTAAGTATGCCCACGGGAATTAATAACACACCGGTCTTGATTGAGCTGCTGTCGTCCAGGTCAATTTCGATATAGGCTTGTTCGAGTTCCAGTTCGCCGGGTGCTTTGTTAACGGTGCCGTTCTGGGTGTCAGTATCCCTGACCAGGGCGTGTTCAACTTCCAGTTCGCTGATGAAACGTATACGGTCATTGAAGTCGTGGTTAAAAAACAAAACAAAACGATGAAAATCGATTTCTTTTTTGTCGCTCTGGATGCCGAGGTTCGTAGTTTGTTCCAGATTGTTGTAATGCATTTCGCCATAACCGCCAATAGTGGTTTCAGCAAAGGCAACAGGCACGGCCAGTGTTGTAGTGATGGCGGTACTGATCAGTGTGTGACGTAACATGTAAAGTGTCTCCGGTAGTGAACTTAAGAAAGCATTAAGTCTGTGTGCGGGATTATACAGCGTACAGATGCGAATGCAAATGATTCGCATCTGCCTTTAAAAAAATATCGTGACTGGGTGTTGGTTATTAGGGAGAAAAGGGAAAAGTGTGCGGCATGGTTGGCTTGGGCTGACGAACTACTCCACCCATTGATAAATCTCGACAGCTTGAGGCGCACAGGATGAGCAGCCCCCACCACAAGCGGTGCCCTGGGGTAACTTGATGACCTTGCCTTTGCTGACCCATTGTTCGATCAGCGGACGCAAGGTTTCCGGATCCATACCAAAAGTGAGCGCCATATCGCGTAACGGGGCTTGGCCACGACTTTTCAGGTAATCACGTACATCCGTCAGAATCATATCGCCACCTCGTGTAGGGTTTGTTTGCCCATCTGGCGCAGCATAAACAGGGTTAAGGCCATGGCTGTTGCAATGCCGATTACCCAGCCTATGGATGTGGCCGGGTGTTGTTCAAACCGGGCAAGCTGGTAGAACACGGTGGCGGCGGCGTAGGCCAAACCCGTGGTCCAGCCCAGAGTAAACAACATCCAGCGGCTGCCGGCTTCGCGATAAATCGCGGCGGTGGCGGCCACGCAGGGTGCATAAAGTAATATGAATAAGAGATAAGCAAAGGCGCCAGCCTGGCCATCAAAGCGGGCATTCATGGCGCCAAAGGTGGCGGTGTCAACCGACTGAGCTTGTGCTGCCAGCTGCTGATCCGCGCTGGAATCCAGCACACTCAGGCCCAGTGGATCGCTAAGGTTGTTGAGCGCGTCGCCGAGGTTGACTGGAATGGTTGCCAGGGCTGTGGTTAAGGCGTCAGCCAGCACAAAAACGTCTTTGCTGGCCACCTCCCCCGCCTGATCAATCTGCGAATAAATGGCATCGAGCGTGCCGACTACGACTTCCTTGGCGAGTATGCCGGTAAAAATACCGACGGTGGCTGGCCAGTTGTCATCCTCAATGCCGAACGGCGAAAACACGGGTGTAATGCTGCGGCTGATAGATGACAATACCGATTTTTCACTGTCTTCATTGCCAAAGCTGCCATCGGTGCCCCAGGAATTGAGGAAGTTGATCACCACCACCATCATCACAATGATTTTACCTGCATCACCCAAAAAGCCTTTTAAACGTGACCAGGTGAGTAACAGCATGTCTTTGACGCGGGGCATGTGATAAGCCGGCAACTCCATTAAAAACGGTGAAGCTTCGCCGGGCAATAGCGTGGTTTTAACCACCAGTGCGGTGAGTATGGCGAATGCAATGCCAATCACATACAGGGCAAATACCATGTTCTGTCCGCCCACCGGGAAAAACGCCGCTGCAAATAATGCATAAACCGACAAACGAGCACCACAGGACATAAACGGCGCCATTAGCACGGTGATGATGCGTTCGCGGTGATTTTCCAGCGTGCGCGTGGCCATGATAGCGGGCACGTTACAGCCGAAGCCAACGATTAAGGGCACGAAAGCTTTGCCGGGCAAACCCAGTGCGCGCATGAAACGATCCACCACAAAAGCGGCACGCATCATGTAACCCGAGCCTTCCAGAAACGATAAAAATAAATATAAAAAGCCAATAATCGGAATGAAGGTGGCAACGACCTGTACGCCGCCGCCCAGGCCATCGGCGAGTAACACACGCAGCCAGTTGGGCGCGCCCAGGTCGGTGAGCAGTTCGCCAAACGCATCCACAAACAGGGCGCCGGCGGTCATGTCAAAAAAATCGATAAAGGCGCCACCCAGATTGATGGTGAATAAAAACATCAAATATATAATGGCGAGAAAGAACGGCACACCGAACCAGCGACTGAGCAGAATACGGTCAATCTGATCGGAGCGGCTATGGCGATGTTGCGCCGGGCGGCTCACTGCCAGTTCACAAACTCTGCGCGCAAAACCGTAGCGGCCATCAGCGAGCAGTATGTCCATGTCTTCGCCTTCGGCCTGTTCAATCTGCCCGCGTAATTCTTTGGCGAGCGTCAGCATGTGTGGCGGTATGGCTTGCAGTGATTCAACACCCGTGTCGCCATCGAGTATTTGCGCGGCCAGCCAGCGACAATTGATGTGACCACAGTCATGATCGGCCGGAATTTGTTGCATCAGGGTATGAATCGCGGCTTCAATGGATTCGCTATATGCCAGTGCTGTGCGCGGCGGCAGTTTGTCGGCGGCGGCTTCCATCACAGCTTGTTTGAGCGCATCCAGGCCTTCACCTGTTGTGGCAATCAGCGGCACTACCCGGCAGCCCATAGCAGTAGACAAGGCCTCAAGATGGACTTTGAGATGATGCGCTTCAGCCACATCCATCATATTAACGGCCAGTACCATCGGTACCTGCATTTCCAGTAACTGTCCGCTGAGATACAGATTGCGCTCCAGATTGGAGGCATCGACCACATTAATGATGACGTTGGGCTCTACCGAGAGTATGTAATCGCGGGTGATACGCTCATCGAGTGAGCGCGCGCTGTTGTCGAGGGAATAGACCCCGGGCAGGTCGACGATGTCGAAGCCGGTGTTGGAGAAAATATATTGACCAACCTTGCGGTCGACGGTGACGCCCGGCCAGTTGCCGATGCGCTGGCGCGAGCCAGTGAGCTGATTGAACAGCGTTGATTTACCGCAGTTGGGGTTGCCCAGCAGGCCGATGTTGTAATGGTTGTTGTTGGCGCCTGGGCTGTTCGTGTCGCAACAGGCTTTAGTCATGCTGCTCGTACAAGAATGTGTTGCGACATGCTGGCGCCAATGGCGATACGGCTGGCATCAAAGCCAATAACAATGGCGCCGCCGCGCCGTTGCAGCACATGCAGAAGGGAATTGGTGAGTATGCCCATGCTGACCAGACGCTTTTTCAGCAGCTTGTCTGTGCTGACATCGATCACGCGCACATGGTCACCAGGCTCGGCGTTGGCGAGTGAATAAATGCAGCCATGGTCGGTTTGATGTGTCATGCGGTTGATTCCCACTTGATAATGATTCGTATTATGGCGGATGTCGGTTGATTCTGCAATGATAATTATTATCATTTAAAAAGATGGGCTTTGATGTGCATCAAGGTGCTTTACATCTAATGAGGTCTACTAGCTGCTGTATTTGGAGCTTCCATGACTAGAACACGACTTGAACTGATTTGCCCGGCCGGCAGCCTGCCCGCTCTCAAGGCGGCGGTGGATCACGGTGCCGATGGTATTTACCTGGGCCTGCGGGACAACACCAATGCCCGCAATTTCAGTGGTTTGAATTTCGACACCCAATCCCTCGCCGCAGGC
>JANOOU010000263.1:0-3603 GCA_031421475.1 Gammaproteobacteria bacterium
TCCGATTCGCGTAGCGTAATCGGACGCCTGTAAATTCAAAAGTGATTCTATTTACGGATTCTAATTTTTATCGGGCTCTGTTAATCCATTTTTCGCCAGCAGGCGAAAAATGGATTTTCAAAGCTAGAAAAAATTGCAGCCAATACTCAAAACCCTATGCGTTACCACGCAGAGCGTGGGAACGAGAAAACCCACTCTACAATACTGCCATAAATTATTGCGCCGGTTGATTCATCAACATCGCCAATATCCATATTCCCTGCGCCGTCGCATGAAACGTGCTCTCAGGTTTGCGTACACCAACACCTTTGGCATGAAGCCCGAAATATTTTCCATCACCCAACGGAATTAACGGCTGAAAATCGCCCCAGCCACCATCTGCATGCTGTGCGAGCAAAATTCTTTTCACCCATCTTGGGTTGATTTTATTTTTATTGCCGCTATCCAGTTGCATCAACACCCGCTGCAGATACACATCCACGACACGAAAATCATACGTGGATTGCTGTTTGATGTAATTCGATAAAGTATGGATGCGGTCCGCAACAATTTCCGGATCTTCGCAGCCGGTGCGTTGCATGAAACGAAATCCCATCATCTGGTGCGTAGTGCAGGCAGGGGATATCGGATGGTGGCGCCAGCAGAAATCGGTTTGGTTTTGTATTTTAATAATATCTTCATACGCCAGCGAACGGCTACAGCTAAATGCATAAACAAATTGCATGTTGTAATCCGGCATATCACCGAGTGAGTAGATGCTGATGTGTGCATTACTTTGCCCGGTGATCAGGTAGGCCCAGGGCGAATTCTGGTAACGTGCGACATTGTCGGCTTTGTATTGCGCAATGATAGTGTTCAATGTTGCATTATTCTGTTTGTCGGCGGCCTGAATCAACATCCACCACAACATGCTGTTGTGGTCATTTTGAATCACTCGATTGTTTTGTTGCAACCAGTTAATGGATTGATTGAAGGCAATGTTTAATTCTGTTTGTGTGTATTCCGCTTCACCAAAATTGTTGTGCGCTATCGCCAGCGCTAGCAGCAACAGCGGAATGCCGACAATAAAAATAAATATTCGAATGGTTTTTTTTAGCATTGTTTTTGTACCGGTAGTTCTTTGATGTATATATCCTGTTTGTTATAGGGGATTTCAATATTTTCAAGGCGGAAGCGTTTGTAAACAGCGGTGTTCAGCGCGTCAGTGATTTGGCCGCGTTGTGCAGGGTCGGCTGCCCAGCAATATAACGCAAGATCAAGGCTGGATGCGCCAAATTGCAGGAATTGCACTTGCGGCTCCGGCTCGTTGCAAATTTCAGTGTTGGCGTGGGCGACGTTCAGCAAAACCTGTTTGACATGATCTATGTCACTGCCATACGCCACGCCGACAAGAATGCTGATGCGTATATTTTTGCTGGGGCCGCCCGATTCGTTGATGATGCGGGTATTACCCATAATGGAGTTGGGAATGGTGATTTCAGCATCTTCACGGTTGAGTATGCGGGTGCTGCGTATGCCGATGTGCGTGACTTCCCCGCGCTCTCCTGTATCGAGCACGATGTAATCACCAATTTGGTAAGGTGCATCGGCAATGATGAGTGCGCCGGAAAATAAATTAGCCAGGGTGTCCTTGGCGGCAAAACCGACGGCGATCCCGACAATGCCGGCTGAGGCCAGCCAGGCCGTCATGTCTATGCCCCAGATGCTGAAAAAAGCATAGGTCGCTGCGCCCAGTACCAGCATGATGCCCAGGTTTTCGAACAGGGGCAGGGATTGGGCGTTGATGAGGGGAGTGCGTTTTTCGTTGCTGAATGTACGCAATATGATTTTCACGGTGCGTACCAAAAACACCATCCATAATCCGACGGTCAGGCTCTTGAGGATTATGGCGGGCCAGTAACCGTGTTTCGGCATCACCAGATCGAAGGCAAAGGCCAGTGCCACCAGTTGAATCGAGTAGAACAGGGCGGGGCGCAGCGCTGTCACGATATGATCATCCAGGTCAGAGCGGGTGTGTTGGGTAATCCGCAGTACCACCTGGCCCAGAAGAATGCTGGACAGTTTGGCAATCAGCAGGCCGCCAATCAGAATGATGCCGGCCTGGTAATAAGGGTTGGCGTTGATGAGGTTTATATAATGATCGATGTTAGTTTCCATGGAGCCTCCTGAGTCAGGTGGGGGATGATTTCAGAGTTCGGCTCCGCCGACAATGATTTGCGTCGCATCGGATATTTTTTTTAGCGGGTCATGGTGTTCACCAGTCTGTCTGGTTTATAGTGCCGCCTCGATTTTAAAGACCGCAGGAGAGTCCGCGAGGGAGTTATACCACGCGGCGCCGAAGGCGCAACCGCCCGGAAACGCTCAGGCCAATGAACTGCGGTCCTGTGTGTACACGCTGTACACGCCATCGACTCTGGAGAGCGGCCCATTATCAGGTGGCCCACCGAAGGGGAAAACGGCACACTTACCCTCCTCCCCAACGGGAGTGGGAACCAAGTCGTCTATCTCTCAGGTACCCGGACAGAGGGGCGACATTGGATACACAATGGAGTCTCTCTATGAGCCAGAAAACTATTCTATTCGACAAACCTCTGCAGTACGGCGGCAAGATTGTGGATTTTGCTGGCTGGGAAATGCCCATTAATTACGGATCGCAAATCGACGAACACCATCAGGTGCGCAGCGATGCGGGCATGTTCGATGTGTCACACATGACGATTCTGGATTTAACCGGCAGCGCGCTGCGGCCGTTTCTGCAACATCTGCTGGCCAATGACGTCGCCCGCTTAACCCAACCCGGCAAGGCCCTGTATTCCTGCATGCTCAATCCGCAGGGCGGGGTGATTGACGATTTAATTGTGTATTTTATGCGTGACGACTGGTTTCGCATGGTGGTGAATGCCGGCACCCGCGACAAAGACATCGCCTGGATCAAAAAACAGGCAACGCCGTTCAAGGTTGAAGTAGCGGTGCGTGATGATCTCGCCATGATCGCGGTGCAAGGCCCAAATGCGCGCGCCAGGGCACTGCAAACTCTGCCGATAGATGTCAGCGAAGCAGCGGCAGAGCTCGGTAAATTTTTTGGTGCTGCCAGCGGTGAATGGTTTGTAGCGCGCACCGGTTACACCGGCGAAGACGGTTTTGAAATTATGTTGCCGGAATCCGAAGCGGCCGCCTATTGGGATAAACTGGCGCATGCCGGGGTTAAACCGACAGGATTGGGAGCGCGTGACACCTTGCGCCTCGAAGCCGGCATGAATCTTTATGGCACGGATATGGATGAAACCATTTCGCCACTCATTGCCGGGCTGGGCTGGACCATTGCCTGGGAGCCGCAAGAACGTCAATTTATTGGTCGCGATGTGATACAGAAAGAAAAAGCCGCCGGCGTCACACAAAAATTTGTGGGCCTGATACTGGAAGACAAGGGCGTGTTGCGCGGCCATCAGAAAGTCATCGTGCCGGGCGTCGGTGCAGGTGAAATTACCAGTGGCACATTTTCACCAACTCTGAAAAAATCCATAGCGCTGGCGCGTGTACCGGCTGCTACCGGCAGTGAATGCCAAGTCGACATACGTGGCAAGTTGCTGCAAGCACGCGTTG
>JANOOU010000264.1:0-3429 GCA_031421475.1 Gammaproteobacteria bacterium
GTTTGATAAGAAAAAAATTAAGTCCGCAAATGAACGCAAATAAAAGCGAATGATTGATTTGGTTGGTGCATTTTTGTAGGTCGGCCTTTAGGCTGACGCTTTTGTGTATTTAATGTGTAACAGCGTCAGCCTAAAGGCCGACCCACAAAAGATAAACGCTTTACAAACATTAATTCGCTTTTATTTGCGTGTATTTGCGTTCATTTGCGGACAATTGCTTTAGTTTTTCTTTCAGTATTACTCAAGAATAAACGTCATCTTCACGCCAGCGACTTCAATGACATCGTTGGTTTTGAGTGCTTGTGCCTGAATGCTGATTTGCTTGTCATTGACTTTGGGGCGTCCGTGTCCGGCGCCGCCATCAACGTGAATTAAAAAATAACCGGTAGGGCGACGTGTAATGGCGGCGACTTGCACGCCGGGTTTGCCCAGCGTGGTTAAAATTTTAGTCAGAGGTAATTCCTTGCCGGCATTGGCGCCGTCAACCAAACGGATTTTGGCATTGAGCGTGGCGGCTTTGGCACCGGAATCCGCCGAGGCGATTTCACGTGCAATTTTGTTTACCGATTGTTCGATAGCTTTGTCGCCTTCTTCTTCTTTTAGGCCTACTGCATCCGGGCGTAATATCATGGTTTTTTCAAATTGACCGGCACTATTGCCCGCTGCTTCGTTGATGTATTTCAGTTCATGTTTGCCAATTTTAATAACGTCGCCGTGTTTTAAGGCATGTTTTTTTACCAGCGTCTCATTCACGTAGGTGCCGTTGGTGCTGTTCATGTCTTCAATGAAGGAGTCATTGAGAATGGTGAGAATTTTGGCGTGGTGACTGCTGACCGCAAGATTGTCGATGGGAATATCATTATCGTCTTTCCGGCCCAGTGTCATGGTTTCCTTATTGAGCTGGATTTCCTTTTGCATTTCACCGTTGAACATCAGTTTCAAACTTGCCATTTTATGTACCTGTTGCCGTACTTGTTGTTAGTCATCTTATTTAACAGCTTGTTGAAAAACTACTGCGCTTGCCCACGCTTTAATAAATATGGCTGCGTTAAAAATGGTTCAAAAATACTCATGTACTCCGTGTACACTCCGTTTTTTTCGCCATTTTTGCCTTGTCTTGGCTGCGCTCGCTACGTTTTTCAACAAGTTGTTAACATGCCGAGTTAAATGTTGTTATGAGAATAATTCAAATATTCTGGAAAGCCAGCCATTATTCACGGGATACGGTTTAACCGGCATCGCGAGCAAGGCTGATATATTGTCTTTGCCGCCGTGTGATTTGGCCTGGCTGACCAGTTCGTTGGCTAAGCGAGCCAGATTGCTACGGTAATTAAGTATGCTGTCTTCAATCAGTTGATCATCAATCATGTCGGTTAAACCGTCGGAGCAGAGCAAGTATATATCTTGCGGAACACCGAAATCTTCCAATAAATCCACTTCGACTGTGGGGTTCACACCCACAGCGCGGGTGACTAGATTTTTATTCAGTGATTGGCGCGCTTCTTCGCGTGTATACAAACCCCGGTCAACCAGCTCCTGTAACAGGGTGTGATCGCGGGTGAGTTGTTCGAGTTTTTGGTCGCGTAGCCGGTATAGGCGTGAATCACCCACATGGGCAATGCTGACACGGTTATCGTAAAACAACAGCACCACAATGGTGGTGCCCATGCCTTCATATTGGGCGTTGTTGTGTGATGCCTGATAAATAGCGGTATTGGCTTGTTTGATGGCAGATTCGATCGCCATGCTTTCCAGGCTATAGCCGGTACGATCATCGGTTTGGCCATGAATAATGTCGGGCAGGGTTTTCTTGAGTGTCGCAAGCACCGTGTCGACGGCAATGGCGCTGGCTACTTCTCCGCCTTTATGGCCACCCATGCCATCCGCCAGGATCAACAAACCGAGCGCCGGGTCACTGCCAATACTGTCTTCGTTATGTTCCCGCACCAGGCCTTGATCGGTGAGGCCGGCTATTAAAATGCTGTCCTGTAAACTCATGCACTGCCTGCCTTGGGTGATTGCGCAAGAATTTGTATGCATTTACGAATATCGCCCGCCATCTGGCCGCCTGTTTGGTAGCGTTTTTCCATGTCTTTAACCAGTGTGCGATTAATGACCACGGTAATACAGCGTGGCAGTTCCGGGCGAATACTGTCGGGCGAGGGGTGTTCTTCGTTGGCAATTTTGTACATCAGGGTGGCCATGGACTCGCCCTGAAACGGCAGGCGCCCGGTGACCATCTGGAACAGCATCACACCCAGTGAAAACAAATCCGAGCGTCCATCCACTTTTTTACCGGCCAGTTGTTCCGGTGACATATACGACGGCGTGCCCAGCACCATACCGGTTTTGGTTTTGCTGGAATCGGTGATACGGGCAATACCAAAATCGGTGAGTTTAAGCGTGTCGGTTTGCGGCTCGTACATGATGTTGGCCGGCTTTATATCGCGGTGTACCACGTTGTGACTATGTGCATAATCTAGCGCTTCGGCGGCGCGCGCGACAATGCTCAGTACTTTTTCGATGGGCAGCAAGGTCTCGGGTTTAACATAGCCGGAGAGGTCTTTACCCTTTAAAAATTCCATGGCGATATACGCCAGATCATGTTCTTCACCGGCGTCATAAATGGTCACAATGTGCGGGTGATTCAAACGCCCTGCGGTTTCGGCTTCGCGGAAGAAACGATCTTTTACATCGCGTAATTCATCGCCTTCAAATTCCTGCGACAAGGCCATGGTTTTGATCGCCACCACCCGGCTGATTTTGGGATCCTTGCCCAGATACACCGAACCCATGGCGCCCTTGCCCAGTTCTTTTTCGATTTGATAACGGCCGAGCATGGGTTTTTCCACACCCTCCTTGTTCAGTATCAGGGTGCCGCCGGGGCTGGACGAACCGCCACCCAGAATCACGGTTTCTTCCATGGCTTGAGAGCGTTTCATGCGTTGTGTGATATCGCGGAACTTGGGATCGTGTTCCTTGATGCTGACGTACACGGAACCTGCTTTGTTGAACTGACGTTTGCGTTCGAAATCCAGCGCCAGATTGTAGAGTAATTCCAGCGATTCCTTGCTGGGAGGCAAACGCCGGAATTTTTCGAAGGCCGCATCGAGTTGCCCCTGGCCTTGTAGCGATAAACCCAGCATGCGGTTGGTCTCAGCCGATTCCACATCCAGCTGCGCCTTGTTTTGTTCCGTTAGCAAATAACGTTTGGTGGTGATGGTGGCGTGGCCGACTATGAGCAATATCGCTGGCGTCATCAGTTGTAACCACATGCTGTGCTGCGTCATCAATACGTAGTGTGCGCTCGCCAGAGCGGCTAACAGACACAGGGTAATAAATGCGGAAGAGCCCGCTTTCAGGCGCGGCAGAATCAGCATGATATAAAGCACCAATACCAGTGTTACGCCAGCGCGCGCCTGCATTGAC
>JANOOU010000265.1:0-2494 GCA_031421475.1 Gammaproteobacteria bacterium
AATACAGCGCGGTTGTCACGGCTGTTAACAGTGTATACGATTGATCCGTCAATTTCTTCGGCAAGCTTTTCATAGCCAAGTGTGAAAATATTGTTTTCGTTCAGGTGATAATCGCCCTGCCAGGTTATTTGTTTGCGCGAAGTGTCGTATTGTCCATTGTCTGTATTATTTTTGAAATAGCTAGATTCATCGCGTTGGCGACTCACGCGAATTACGTTATCCAGTGCATCAATGCCATAGAGTTTGATCTCACCATTGACAATGTTTTGGGATGACTTAGATGTGTCAATGTCAGCAGGGGAGCTATAGCTAGCGTCGTATTCGTCGTCGGCTTCACTATGAAGAAAGTTAATGCTGATATCGCTAATGTCACCCAATGAACGATTCAATGCCGCTGTCAGTGATTGATTTTTGTAACCATCGTTATCAGGATTGTTATTATCGAGTGCATTTATGCCATCCGTTTGTGTGGCCGCAGCATGTAGAGAATAATTGCCAACTGATGAATTGCCACTGACACCGGCATCTGCTTCGTGCGTATTGTAGGTGCCATGCCCCACTTTGGCTGTGACGCGTGTTTTGTCGCTGCCTTTGCGTGTGAAAATTTGGATTACGCCACCAATGGCTTCTGAGCCATATAAACTGGAACGCGGGCCGCGCACAATTTCGATATGATCAATCTGTTCAAGCGGAATGTTTTCAATAGCTGTCGTGCCGAGCGTGGCAGAGCCGATGCGCACGCCATCGATCATATACAAAGTATGGCCAGTGCCGGTGCCACGCAGATATAGCGATGCAGCTTTGCCGGGGCCACCCTGAGTGGTTAAATCAATACCGGGCAGGCCTTGTAATAATTCCGGCAAATTCAGTGCCTGGGAATTTTCAATATCTTCGCGCGTAATAACCGTAACCGGTGCCAGTGATTGCGCAATAGTTTGCGGTGTGCGTGTGGCGGTCACGATGAGTGGAGGGTGCACAGTAGCGGAGGCATCTGCTGCTGCATCGGCTGATAATGAAACGGTTGTTGATGAAACGGTCGTTGATACAACGTTAGGCACAGTGGTTGCTGCATCCGTTGTTAACGCATCGCCAGGTACTGTATGGGTAGTGGCTGCACCGGTTGTTGCAGCATCGGTTGTTGTAGCGTCGGGTGCTGAAGTTTCAACCGATGCTGGCAAAGGCACGGCAATATCTTCTGCAACGGCGTGTGGTGTAACAAAAAATGCTGTTAATAAAACCGCTGATTTAAAATAAAAATGATTCACGAATTTTCCTCTGCACCGCCCGTGCAATATGCGCGGAAGACGAGGGGAGTGTGGATAAGTACACGCCCAGCTAACCGCCCGCCGCAGTTGTGGTTTGCGTTGTACAAGGCCGGTCTCCGGGCTGATGAGTGAAGCCTATGGCTTCGGGTAAATTGCCTTCCCATGCCCAGAGCAATCCTGGGGCACAGTGGCACAACAATTTACTTTTACTCACTTACCGTTGCGGGGGCAGCTCAGGCATTGCGTGGATTAAGACGCGCACCTGATTCCCGATTAACCCTGCTCAACAAATTGAACAAGGTACCTCGTACAATAATGAGGCGCGACTCTATTCTGATGGCTGTTGCGAGTCAAGTTAACGCGGTGTGAAAAAACGCTCGGTGCTGCTCTGGTGAACGGCTATGGGGTGCTGAAAAAGTTTGCTCAAGTCTTCTGCATTCAATAACTTATCAGCTGGCCCACAGTGCACCTGGCCTTCGCCGTGCAGCAGAATGACCGCATCACAAAATCGTGCCGCCAGATTAATATCGTGCAAGCTCATCACCAATGTACGTTGCTGATCGCGCACAAATTGGCACAGGCTGTCCAGAATCGAAATCTGGTAATGCAAATCCAGATGGCTGTTGGGTTCGTCCATTAAAAAATACGCAGGGTCTTGTGCCAGCAAGGTCGCTATCGCAACACGTTGGCGTTCGCCGCCGGAGAGATGTTGTATGGATTGGTTTTGCAGATGAAGCATATCCACCTGCAACAAGGCTTGGCGTGCCAATACAACATCCGATTCATTTTCCCATTGCCAGGGATCAATATGCGGATGCCTGCCACCGAGTACGGTTTCAAGTACGGTAACGGGGAAACTATCTTCATGATGCTGTAATAACACACCGATTTTTTTTGCGATGTGTTTGCGTGACAGTTGCTGCATGTTGGTTTCATCCATAAAAATATCGCCAGCAGCCGCGGCACGCAAACCAGCGAGTGTGTGTAGCAAGGTGGTTTTGCCTGTGCCATTACGGCCCAGCACGCCCCAAACCTGACCGGGGTTAATGGTTAAATCAAGTTTGGAGCACACCTGTTTACCGGCAATCTCAATGGATAATTGTGTGCAGCGCAAACTCATGATGCTTTACCAGCCATGCGATTTAGCAAAAACAAAAAGAAAGGCACACCGATGAAAGCCGTAATCACACCCACCGGTAATTGTTGTGGCGCAATAAGTGTGCGTGCGA
>JANOOU010000266.1:0-6995 GCA_031421475.1 Gammaproteobacteria bacterium
CATGGCGCTATTATAGAGACCCGGGAGAAAACAAAACCTTATTGCAAATCAAGGTATGGCTTGCAGGGATTGACCACATGGGGGCCCAGTGAGTTCATTTTAAGGCCGGACCAACCCCAGTTTTAATGCTTCCAGCGTTGCTTGCGCGCGATTACTGACATTGAGCTTGCCATAAATACTTTTTAAATGGCTGGCCACCGTGTTAGAGGTGATGCCCAGTATTTCAGCGGCTTCGTTGCGCGACAAACCTTTGGCAATGGCGCCGAGTATCTCTTTTTCGCGAACCGAGAGCTCCTGTTTGTCTGTTTGATCATGTGAGCTGTGAAAATGCTGGATCATCTTGCGTGCAATGGCGGGGGATATAGGCGGTTCGCCACGAATAATGCCTTGCAGGCTATGTATAAACTCATTGGCGGTTTGCTCTTTCAGCAAATAGCCCTGAGCGCCGGCCTCAAGCGCCGGAAACAAATAGTCGTCATCATCAAATATGGTAGCCACAACGCAATAGGTAGCGGGCGAGTGACGGCTGATTTCACGAATAATATCCACACCATTGCCGTCTGGCAGATTGAGATCAATCAGTGCCAAATCAAATTTTTTGGTCGCCAGCAGTTGCCTGGCCTGTGCCTGGCTGGATGCCTGGGAAATATTGGCCTGGGTGAATGCCTGATTAATGATGCGGCATAACCAGTCGCGCGTTTCGGGGTGATCTTCGAGTACCAGTACTGTTTGCATATCAGTTCATTTCACCTGTGGTGGAAAGTATGCTGACCGGAAACCGGATCTCGATGCAGCATCCTTTTTGGGTTTGCCAGGTAACCTGGCCGTGTAATTCATCGATACGGGTTCGAATGTTGTTAATGCCTTTTCCCGGCACACAACTGTTGATGTCAAAACCGCGGCCGTCGTCACAAGCCTGAATATGCAACTGATTGTCCTCAAGATCAATACTGATATTGAGGAAATGTGCGTTGGCATGGCGAATTACGTTGGTGGTGACTTCGTTCAGCATGCGCTGCAGGTTGATATGTTGCCGGGGGCTGATGGTTAGATCGCCCAGTGCGTCGGTTTGCAACCAGGTGAGCTGCATGCCAATCGTATTCAGCCGATCCTGTAATTCCGAGCGAATATCCGTCAGCGCATGGGTGATTTGCGTATTAGTTTTGGTATCCAGGGTGTAGATGGCATTGCGTAATGCCTTGAGCAGGCTGCGTGCAAGATTGATGTCGGGCTGATCTTTTAGCTGATGTATTAAGGTGAGTAACCGTGCTGCCACATCATCGTGCAAATCGCGGGCGATACGCCTGCGTTCTTCTGCCGCACCCCGTTCAACGGCGTCCTGAATACTACAAACCTGACGGCTCATTTTTAGGAGTGATTCAACAAAATGCACATCGCTGTGATCGAAAGTTGCAGTAGCGATGCGGGTCAGGACATAGTGCTGGTTATTGCGCAACGAAGGGATTAACAGTTCCTGTTCGTTGTTACGGAGATAACAGTAATCGATGGAGGATTCCAGCGTCGTAAACTGTGAGGTTTCAAAAATCTTGCCCAGTGTGCCGAGCCAGTGTAATTCAATATCGCGACTGGGTAGCCCAACCGATAAAGCATTAATCAGCTCTAGCAGGTTTTGTTGGGCGAGATTGCTCACAAGATTATTTTAGTTCCATGGTCATGGCGTGAATATTGTTGCTCTTAAGTGTAGCCAGTGTATCGCGTAATTTTTTGTCATTGTTGAAGGGGCCAATGCGAACACGATGCCAGGCTTCATTATTATTTAAGGTCACGCTCTGGATAGACGAGGTGACACCGAGCAACGCCAGATTAGCCTTGAGATTATCGGCGTCTGAGTGATTGCGGAATGAGCCCGCTTGTAAAAGATATTGCGTGGCATTGACGGCAGACGCTGCATCGCCGCCTTGAGCGACGGGTTTGGTATCAGGCTTTCGGCTGCTGGGTTCTGGCACAAAGACTTCGCTTTCAGGCAAGATCGTATAAAAATCAAAACGTGGTTCGCGTCCTGATTTTTCCTTGTTTGTCGATGACGGAACAGTTTGTTGTTTGTCGTTATCCGTATGTTGGTTTTTATGTTTTGCCAGCTCCTTGCTAACAGCTTGTGTAAATGAGGTTTTTTCAGCGGGCTGTTTACCCAAATAAACCAGCAGGGCTACAAACAAGCCGATGGCCAACCCGCTCAGTAACCAGACATAACCGGGTATGGTTGAGGATGTTTTGCCGGACATATTCCGTCCTTTCATATCTTTACGTGATGCCATGATTTTTGAGATTATCCTACATGGTTTCCGGCGCACTAACGCCGAGTAATTTCAGGCCGTTCTTTAAGACCTGACGGGTTGCCAATATCAGATTGAGCCGGGCATTGCGCAACCCGGCATCGTCAGTAATAAATTGATGTGCGTTGTAATAAGTGTGCAAGTCATTGGCCAGTTCACGTAGATAGTGACATAACAAATGCGGCTCCTCACTCAATGCCGCTTTTTCAACAATTTCCGGATAGGCGCCTAATTGTGTAATTAAAGCGGTTTCATGTGACTCGGTTAATTGATTCACACTGGCGGCGCCCAGCGTTGCATCATGATGAATTTTCTTTTCGGCCAGTTGACGCATTACGCTGCAAATACGCGCGTGCGCATATTGTATGTAATACATGGGATTGTCATTGCTTTGTGATTTCGCCAGATCCAAATCAAAATCCATGTGTTGTTCGCATTTGCGCATCACGTAGAAAAAACGTGCCGCATCGTTGCCAACTTCTTCACGTAATTCACGCAACGTCACGAATGAACCGGAACGTGTCGACATTTGCACCTTGGCACCGTTGCGATAGAGCACGGCAAATTGCACCAGCAATACATCCAGTTTACTGGCATCGTTTCCGAGTGCAGTGAGTGCGGCTTTTACACGCGGAATATAACCGTGGTGATCTGCGCCCCAAATATCCACCACCCGATCAAAACCGCGCTCCAGTTTATCCATGTGATAGGCAATGTCGGATGCGAAATAAGTGGTTTGGCCATTGTCGCGTACCACCACACGATCTTTTTCATCGCCGAAATCGGTAGAGCGAAACCACTGTGCACCATCCAGTTCATAGAGAAACCCGGCTTTATCCAGGCGCGCAATGGCTTGTTGCGTCATGCCACGTTCGGCCAGACTGCGTTCGGAGTACCACGTATCATAGGTCACACCAAAACCGGCAAGGTCATCACGAATATCATCCAGAATCAGGTTTAATCCCAAATCAAAAACCAGCAAATAATCATCAGCACCGAGCAATTTTTTACAGCGCTCAATCAGGGCATCAATGTGCTCTTCTTTATCGCCACCTGCGGGTTCATCCGCAGGAATATTTTGCATGAGTTCGGCGGCGCTGCGTTTGAACTTTTGGCCATGTGACGTGAGCAGGCCGCGTGAAATATCTATAACGTACGCGCCGCGATAACCGTTGCTCGGGAAAGTAAATGTAACAGCGCACAATTCGAGATAACGCAGCCAGACACTGGTTGCCAGAATATCCATCTGCCGGCCGGCGTCGTTGACATAATATTCACGATGTACATTAAAACCCACCGCCGCCAACAAATCCGCAACCGTTGCGCCATAGGCGGCACCGCGACCATGACCGACGTGTAACGGGCCGGTTGGGTTGGCTGATACAAATTCCACCTGCACACGACGTCCCGCACCCACATTCGATAAACCAAAACGATCGCCCTGTAATGTGATGGTGTCGAGCACTGACAAGGAGCTGCTGGCGTTCAAATAAAAATTAATAAACCCAGGCCCGGCAATCTCCGTCTTGCGGACATGCGAGCTGGCAGGCAGCGCGTCAATCAAATTCTGCGCCAGTTGCCGCGGGTTTTTGCCAACCGTTTTAGCCAGCATCATCGCCAGATTGCAGGCGAAATCACCGTGGCTGGCGTCTTTGGTACGGGTCACCTGAATGTCAGTGCTGATGTCAGCTGGCAAGACCTGCCTGGCCTGGAGCGCGGCAACGGCTTGCGCAAGGAGTGTCTGAATTTCGTTTTTCACAATAAAAAACCTGAGGGATGTAAGCGGCGAATTCTAGCAAATTCAGGGAGGTAATTGAAAAAGGTTTGATGTTGCCGAGTTGATATTTTGTGTGATGACTGCGCCTATATCTATCTGGTATCTATCCGGGCCTGAAAGATTTATTTCGTTCTCGTAGCAAGAATTTTGAATTTGGTCGGAGTGACAGGATTCGAACCTGCGGCCTCTACGTCCCGAACGTAGCGCTCTACCAAGCTGAGCTACACTCCGATTTTTTTGCGGGAAACTTTATGGTTCGGAATCATGCTTGATTTAAAACGAACGATCAACTGAAAAACGCGCCAGCCCGATCAGTGCCTCTTTGTAAGGCGACACGGGTAAATGCCTTAACTGCACCATCGCCAGCTCCGCCTCTTTACGTGCCGTGTCTTCGGTATAGGCAATAGCGCCGGTATCGCGTATCGCCGCTGTCACCGCTTCGATCTGCTCCAGACCGCCAGCTTCGATGGCATGGCGCACCAGTGCAGATTGCTCGGCATTGCCGTAACGCATGGCATAAATCAACGGCAGCGTGGGCTTGCCCTCGGCCAGATCATCCCCCACATTCTTGCCCATGGTTTCGGCAGATGAGCTGTAATCCAGCACATCATCGATCAACTGAAATGCCGTACCCAGATGCATGCCGTAGGCCGCCATCGCCCGCTCGTGTTCCTCGGGATGCTTGCACAGTACCGCACCCAACCGTGTGGCCGCTTCGAACAGCTTGGCGGTTTTGGCGTGGATAACATCCAGATAACGTTGCTCGGTGGTATCGGCATCGTGGCAGTTCATCAACTGCATCACTTCACCTTCGGCGATGACATTGGTAGTTTCCGCCAGAATTTGCATGACTTTCATGCTATCGATATCAATCATCATCTCGAACGCACGTGAATACAAAAAATCACCCACCAGCACACTGGCGGCATTGCCAAACAGGGCATTGGCGGTATCGCGGCCGCGACGCATGTCGGACTCATCCACTACATCGTCATGTAACAGGGTGGCGGTATGAATGAATTCGATGATCGCAGCGAGAGTGTAGTGATGCTGGCCGCTATAACCGCAAGCTTGTGCAGCCAGCAAACTCAGCATCGGTCGCAAGCGCTTGCCACCGGAGTTGATAATGTAATGACTGAGCTGGTTAACCAGCACGACGTCGGATGCCAAACGCCGCTGAATCAGTGCATCAACAGCCTGCATATCCGCAGCGACTAATAATTTAATCTGCTCAACATTCATTGATCAAAAGCGACGACAGGCTGGCTAAAAGAGGCGCAATTATCCGGGAAGCACCCGGCTGCCACAAGCAAACAAGCTCCTTTAATACTGAAAATATTGGTTGTGCCCGTATTTCGTGCTTGCAGTGACGCACCATCAACGGCTAGAATTGCGCCCCTTTCCGCGAACAGATTTATTTGGGAGTATTCCGGTCATGTACGCTGTAGTCAAAACCGGTGGTAAGCAGTATCGAGTCGCCCAAGGTGACAAGCTGAAAGTTGAAAAACTCGAAGGCATTGCAGGCGACAAAATTGTATTTGATCAAGTACTGATGGTCGCCGATGGCGACAAACTGAACATAGGCACGCCGCTGCTTAAGGGCAGCACTGTCAGCGCCACCATCAAGTCACAAGGTCGTCACGACAAAATCGAAATCGTGAAATTTCGTCGTCGCAAGCATTTCCAGAAGCGTACTGGCCATCGCCAGTATTACACTGAGCTGGAAATCACTGGCATCAAGGGTTAATTAATACCCGATTTTTTAATGCGGCTTAGTTTACGCAAGCTGAATGTATTTATTAGGTTAGGAGCTGGCAATGGCACACAAGAAAGCGGCGGGCAGTACCCGCAACGGTCGCGACTCTGAAAGCAAGCGACTGGGTTTAAAGAAATTCGGCGGCGAACTGGCTCTGGCCGGTAACATTATTGTTCGTCAACGTGGCACTAAATTTCACGCTGGCTTGAATGTCGGCATGGGTCGTGATCACACCTTGTTTGCCACGGCTGAAGGCAAAATTGTATTCGAAACCAAAGGCCCAAAAAGCCGTAAAATGGTTAATGTCATTCCTGTTTAAAGCAGCCCGTTTAAATGTCGATTGCAAGACTATTTTAGCCCTGTCTCGTACAGGGCTTTTTTTTGGCTCAGGTTTAAGGGCACCTCTAAAAATGCACTTTTTCCGCGATGGCTGCGTCAGCTCCGTGCTCGAATCCTCATGTATGACTTATACACTGCGGTTCTCCGCGCGGTGCTTCCTTGCCCTCACGAAAAAATTACTATTTTTAGAGGCGCCCTTAACTCAAACCTACTATCAGCCCTATCATTGAATATACTTTGCGCCTTCGCGTTACATTTTTATTGCCGGACATAGACCATGCGTTTTGTTGATGAAGTCACCATAAAAGTCATAGCGGGCGACGGCGGCGGCGGCGTTGCCCATTTTTTACGCGAAAAATTCATTCCCAAAGGCGGCCCGGACGGCGGCGATGGCGGCGATGGCGGCAGCGTTATTCTGATCGGCAACGATGGCCTCAATACACTGGCCGACTTTCGCCATGTTCGTACTTATGAAGCCCAGCGAGGTGAAAATGGTGCCGGACGCAATATGACGGGCGCCGCGGGTTCAGATAAACGCATACTCGTTCCTGTCGGTACACTGGTCTACGACATGGATACAGAAGAACTGATTGGCGACATTACCCGGGACGGACAGGAATTACTGGTGGCGCGCGGCGGTTTCCATGGCCTGGGCAACACCCGTTATAAAAGCTCGGTTAACCGCACGCCCCGCCAATGCACCCCCGGCAGCAAGGGTGAGCGGCGCGAACTGCGCATGGAGTTAAAAGTACTGGCCGATGTCGGCCTGCTGGGCTTGCCCAATGCCGGCAAGTCCACGCTGATTCGCGCCGTGTCGTCGGCACGTCCC
>JANOOU010000267.1:0-2171 GCA_031421475.1 Gammaproteobacteria bacterium
CTGGAACGGCAGTGGTATGTCGGTGATGGAAATGTCGCATCGTGAAAAATATTTCATGTCGATTGCCGAGCAGGCGGAGGCCGATTTACGTGACGTCATGGGCATACCGGCGAACTACAAGGTACTGTTTCTGCAAGGCGGTGCCAGTTTGCAATTTGCCATGTTGCCGATGAATTTACTGGCGACAAATAATAAAGCTGATTATATCCAAACCGGTCAATGGTCAGAAAAAGCGATTGCTGAAGCCAAACGTTATGGCACAGTGAATGTCGTGGCCAATACCAAAGATTCAAATTACACCACGGCACCCACGCAGGCGAGTCTGGCCACCACGACCGATGCGGCGTATTTGCATTACACGCCTAATGAAACCATTGTCGGCGTGGAGTTTCCGTATATTCCACAAAGTAATGTGCCGATTATTGCTGACATGTCGTCTACTATTTTGTCGCGCCCGATTGACGTAACGAAATTTGGCATGATCTACGCTGGCGCACAAAAGAACATTGGCCCGGCCGGTTTAACACTGGTGATTATTCGTGAAGACTTAGTCGGCAAGGCCATGCCTAACACACCGGTGATGCTGAATTACAAAACCCACGCAGCAGAAGGCTCGATGTACAACACGCCAGCGACTTTTGGCTGGTATTTTGCGGGGCTGGTATTCAAGTGGATTAAAAATCTGGGCGGCTTGCAAGGCATGGCGGCCATCAATAAACGCAAGGCCGAGAAATTATATGCCGCGATTGATGGCTCTGCGTTTTATACCAACCCGGTCGATAAATCTTGCCGCTCGTGGATGAACGTGCCGTTTATTCTGGCCAATGCGGAACAGGATAAAGCCTTTTTATCCGGTGCGGAAAAAGCCGGTTTAACCACATTAAAAGGCCATCGCTCTGTCGGCGGTATGCGCGCCAGTATTTATAACGCCATGCCGGAAGCGGGTGTGGATGCGTTGATTAGTTACATGAAAGAGTTCGAGAAGAAAAACGGTTAGGAAATTACCGATTTCTTCGTTTCGGCAGGCAACATCCGCGCTCTGGATGTCAATATTTCCTGCCGCGATGATAGGGAGTTGCTGATTGATAGTCTTGCATAAAAATTATTAAAGGCAGATAAATGTTCACAATTAAAACCTACAATGCCATTTCCAATAAAGGTCTGGGCCGTTTTCCAGCCAGTAAATATGTGATTGATCCCGCTGCTGCTACACCCGATGCAGTGATGTTGCGCTCTTTTAAAATGCATGCTGAACCGATTGCGGATTCAGTAAAAGCGGTAGGACGTGCCGGTGCTGGTGTGAATAATATTCCGGTTGATGTGATGTCACAGCGTGGCATTGTTGTGTTTAATGCGCCGGGCGCCAATGCCAACGCCGTAAAAGAATTAGTGATTGCCGGTATGTTAATGGCCTGTCGTAATCTAAATAAAGCCTGGTTATACACCACAACTCTGTCAGGCACAGACAGTGACATGTCAAAAGCCGTTGAAGAAGGCAAAAAGAAATTTGTAGGTTTTGAATTGCCTGGCCGTACGCTGGGTGTGGTTGGGCTCGGCGCAATTGGCGTACAGGTGGCCAATGCGGCTTCGACTTTAGGCATGAGGGTTATCGGTTTTGATCCGACTATTACTGTGCAAAGCGCCTGGAAATTGTCGTCGCATGTTGAAGAAATGAATAGTGCCGATGAGTTGTTCAAACAATCTGATTTTGTAACCTTTCATGTACCCCTGGTGGAATCCACCAAAAATCTGCTTAATGCAAAACGTTTAGGCACCATGCCCGATGGCGCGGTTATTTTGAATTTTGCACGTGAAGGTATAGTCGATGATGCAGCCGTGTTGGTTGCTATTGAAACCGGCAAAGTGCATGCATTTGTCACCGATTTTCCATCCAATTTATTGCTCGGCAAACCGGGTGTGATTACCTTGCCGCATCTGGGTGCATCTACGCATGAAGCTGAAGAAAACTGCGCCATGATGATAGCCGATCAGCTGCGTGATTTTCTGGAAAATGGCAACATCACTAATTCAGTCAATTTTCCCAATATTAAAATGGCGCGCGATGGTGCCTGCCGCATGGCCATAGCCAATAATAATCAACCCGACATGATTGGCCAGATTTCACATGTTATTGGCCAGGCAGAATGCAATATCATGCATATGAGCAATGA
>JANOOU010000268.1:0-3650 GCA_031421475.1 Gammaproteobacteria bacterium
CCCATGACACTGCATTTAATTGCCAGTGGTGAGCGCAGCGGTAACTTGCAAGACATGCTGGAAAAAGCAGCACAACAACAGGAACGTGAACTCGAAACTTTAATCGCCACGTTTATGGGATTATTTGAACCCCTGTTGATTGTCGTGATGGGTGGTATTGTGTTGCTAATCGTACTGGCTATCTTGCTGCCGATTATGAACATGAATGATCTGGTTCGTTGATATCAAAATGGTGTTTATATTTTTTTAATCCACCGCCATGGTTTTTCACGCACTAAAATAAATAGCGCGCCTGCCACCACCCCATACAAATGCGCATCGACCGCAACACGCGCACCAATTAAGGCTTCAGAGGACGCCAGGCCACCACCCATCTGTTCATAGACCAGCTTGCCAAATAACAGCACCAGCAAGGTATAGCCGCTCAGGGCAAATCGGCGAGACTCATACCACGCGCCCACCACAAACAAACTGTGCAGCACGCCGCTCAGGCCCATATACCAAAACATATTGGGATTCAATAAATAAAGTCCAAGACTTACCACCGCGCATGAAAATACAATAAGCGCCAGCCATTGTTGTTTTGTGCAATCCCTGTTAAAAAACAAAGCCACTATCCCTACGCCTGCCATATTCAACCAAAAGTGTGGCCAGTTCAGGTGCAGCAAATGCCCGGTAAACACCCGCCAGAATTCACCCTGTGCAAGCAGATGACGGTCGTAGCGCAACAGCTTTTCACCGTTGGCCAGATACAGCGCCAGGCAAAGCAAAAACAGACCTAACCAGACGCCATGACTGCGCCACATGCCCATCATGGATAGTGAACTTATAGATCGTCTTATTTCTCTTATCGCCGCCAAGTAACCGTGCATTTAACGTCAACCGCATTCTGTTATCATGTTATGCAGTTTACGCAGCACATTCTGATGGAGCAAACATGTCATACAAAAAACAGTCACAAAAAGGCTTTACCCTTATTGAAATTATTGTCGTCGTGGTCATTATCGGCATTCTGGCCACCCTGATCGCGCCCAAGTTTTTAGGTCGAACCGATGATGCCCGCATCACCAAAGCCAAAAACGATATTAAAGCCCTGGAAAGCGCACTGGAACTCTACAAGCTCGATAACTACACCTACCCCACCACCGATCAGGGACTCGAGGCCCTGGTCACACTACCCACGGCCACCCCTCAGCCCGCTAACTGGAAAGCGGGCGGTTATATCAAACATTTATCCAAGGATCCGTGGCAGCGTGATTATTTATTTATCAGCCCTGGGGAGCACAGCGAAATTGATATTTACACACTGGGCGCTGATGGGGTAGATGGTGGCGAAGGGGCCGCCAAGGATATAGGCAACTGGGATATCCAATAACCTTGCAACTGCAACGCGGCTTTACCTTGATTGAATTACTGGTTGTGGTATCCATTATCGCCATCGCTTTTTCAACATTTATTATGCTGGGTTTTTCTTTTAGCAATCCTGAAGACGCACTGCGCAGTGAGGCCTACCGTCTGCACGCCAGATTGCAATTTGCACACGAACAAGGTGTTATGCGTGGTGATGAATACGGCATGCGATTCAATCAGCAAAGTTACAGACTGATGCGTTATACAAAGAATAAATGGGTTGATGTTACCGACGATAAATTATTGCTACCCCATACGCTACCCGAAACCATGCGCTTGCAACTTGAGCTTGAAGGCATCAGTGCCGTACTTGAAGAAAACGATGACGAGCAATTAAAAGATCCGGAAAAAGAAATTAAACCCCAAGTTTTTTTATTGTCCAGCGGCGAAACCACGCCGGATTTTGAAGTACGCATACGAATTAGTGGCAGTGAATCAAGCAAAGCTCTGCATGGCAATATTAATGGGCAGTATGAACTGGTAACAGACTGAAGATTTTTGTGGGTGTGTTATGACGAGATGAAGAGAGTGTCTACTTATTTTGCATTATGCATTGAGAGTCTTTTTTTCACCCCAGCCAATAAACAGTAAACAGAATATTATGATTAACCATCCAACACACTACCGCGGCTTCACTCTCATTGAAATCCTCGTCGCCATGACCATCATCGCTATCGCCATGGCGGCTCTCATTAAGGCATCTGGTGATTATACGTCGAGTGCTGCCTACCTCAAACAGAAAACAATTGCACATTATGTCGCCATGAACGAGCTCAATACCTTACAGATTAATAACACCTGGCCAGCGCTTGCTACTGAAAAAACGATCGTAAAAATGGCGGGGCATGATTGGTCAGTCCAACGTGAAATACTCGAAACCGCAGATCCAGCGACACATGCCGCACGTTATACGGTTTATGTTGATACAGAATACAA
Source organism: Gammaproteobacteria bacterium (assembly GCA_031421475.1). GTDB lineage: Bacteria > Pseudomonadota > Gammaproteobacteria > SZUA-229 > SZUA-229 > JACPVK01. The sequence goes on from JANOOU010000268.1 coordinate 2,347, forward strand.
AAAGGCTGTTACACATTTACAGGGCTATATAACGCAACCTGTCAGTTCAACCGGTACCGGACCATGAACATCCCCGCGCAGCGTTCGTCTGCTACGCTGCGCAATATCATGCTTCCGGCGCCGCGTTATCCGCCTGTCATCTTCACACGCAACAATGGCTTTACGCTGGTTGAGCTACTCGTTGCCATTCTTATCTTTGGCATACTCTCCATGTTGGCTTATGGTGGCCTGGACAGTGTCATTAAAAGCCGTGATCGCACCGAGGCTGAATTATTTCGTTTACGTCAAATACAAATTACGTTTAGTCAATTGCAACGAGATGTTGAACAACTCACCGCACGCGATGGCCATGATGCTCTGGGTGGAAAACTCACACGTTTATCCGCAGGCCAAACCGGTGATCTTGATTTATTAATGCAATATACACGCACCGGTTTTAGCAATCCCGCAGAACAAACACGCAGTAATTTACAACGTGTTGCCTGGCGACTTGAGGATCACAAACTTTATCGTATGTCCTGGCCATTTGTTGATCGCGCCTTTGATGACCAGGCAACATCAACCATGATGATTGATCGACTGCGTGACGTTAAAGTCCGTTTTCTCGATAATAAAAATGAATGGCACGATTTATGGCCTTTACCTAATGCCCTGGCAACCGGTGAAACATTGCCACAACCACGGGCCATCGAAGTGACGGTATCCATGGAAGACTGGGGCGATATAATCCGGATATTCAAAGTGCCAGGATGACTCTATCAACAAGCCCCTCACCTACCGTCAGCTCACGCCGACGCTTCCCCCTCTCACGCATAACAGGCGAGGGTAAGTCGGTGTCGCTGCGCGGTCTACAAAAAAAACAGCAGGGTGTGGCACTCATTGTAGCGGTATTGCTTGTCGCTATTGCTGCGGTACTGGCAACGGCACTGGTCGATCGATTAAATCTCGACATACGCCGCACCGAAAACTTGATCCATTCTGAACAAGCTTATGTCTACGCCCAGGGTGCAGAAGTTATTGCCATAGCAGCACTAGTAGAGGATAAAAAAAATACCAAATACGATAGTCTTGATGAAGACTGGGCCACTGAAACACCGCCCTTTCCGGTTGAAGGTGGCGCCATAGTCGGCACCCTCATTGACCTGCAAGGTTGTTTCAATATCAACAATCTTTCAAACACACTTAATGCCGCGAATTTCAGCGAAGATCAGGCACGTTTTGGCCGTTTACTATCCGCTCTTGATTTACCACCCGGTATTAGTCATGCCGTTGTTGACTGGCTGGATGAAGACATGGAAACCACA
>JANOOU010000269.1:0-4756 GCA_031421475.1 Gammaproteobacteria bacterium
CGGATGTAATCGGCATCAAAATGCATGGCTTCATCATCGCCAGCGTCTTTATCGCGTACTTGTTGCATGAAACGTTCAGCCTGATCTTCCGCATCATTTAATTCCGAAAATCCGTTGGCGAGCTCGCGGCCGCCAACAAAAAATTCAAATCGGTCGGTAACAAAATCATTGCTGTCACTGCGACGTGCCAGTGGCGATACTTCGGTTGGATATTCGGTAATGAAGGTTGGATTTTTCAACTGATGCTCAACGGTTTTTTCAAATATTTCAATTTGAATTTTGCCCAGGCCATAACCCGGCTTGACGTACACACCCAGTTTTTCAGCAACCACCCGGGCTTTGGCGAGATCCGCCAGATCAGCCGATGTGATGTCAGGGTTATAATGCAGTATCGAATCAAATACGCTCAACCGTGTAAAGGGTTTGTCAAAGTCGTAGACATCGCCCTGATATTCAATTTGGGTTTTACCGATGATATCCACTGCAATACCGCGCAGCAGCACTTCCGTTAAATCCATCAGCTCATGGTAATCGGCATAGGACATATAAAATTCCAGCATGGTGAATTCGGGATTATGCCGTGTCGACAAGCCTTCATTACGGAAATTACGATTGATTTCATACACCCGTTCCAAACCGCCGACCACCAAGCGTTTTAAATATAATTCCGGCGCAATGCGTAAAAACAACGGCATGTCGAGTGCATTATGATGCGTGGCAAACGGACGCGCCGTGGCACCACCAGGTATCACCTGCATCATCGGTGTTTCCACATCCATAAAACCGCGTTCATCAAAGAAACGACGAATATAAGAAACAATTTTCGAGCGCGTGTTAAATGTGTCGCGTACTTCCTGGTTCATGATCAAATCAACATAGCGCTGGCGATAACGCGATTCGGTATCACTCAGGCCGTGCCATTTTTCCGGCAATGGACGCAACGATTTGGTGAGCAAGCGGATGTTATCCACTTTTACGGATAACTCACCGGTCTGAGTTTTAAACACCACGCCTTCAGCGCCGATGATGTCGCCCACATCCCATTTTTTAAATTGTTCGTTGTAAAAATTTTCAGCCAGACTGTCGCGCTGCACAAATAACTGAATGCGGCCCGACATGTCCTGCAAACTGGTGAAACTGGCCTTGCCCATCACCCGCTTGGCCATCATGCGACCCGCGAGTTTTACCCGCATCTGTAACGGATCTAACTGTTCGGCACTGGACTCGCCATATTTACGGTGCAATTCCGCCGCCAATGTATCGCGCCGAAAATCATTGGGAAACGCATTGCCTGCAACTCGCATCGCCTGCAATTTTTCGCGGCGCTGAGCAATGAGTTTGTTTTCGTCTTGTGGCTGTTCGTTTACCGATTCTTTTTCACTCATGATCATTCTCATGTAGGGTGGGCATGTTTGTTGGCTCACCGTTAATTACCGCGTGGGCACGTTGTGCCCACGCTACGTAACTATCAGCGTCCCGTACTGTGCTGATAGAAACCGCTATGGATTCCCACGCGGAGCGTGGGAACCAGAAATCACAGACCACTTTTTAAACTGGCTTCAATAAACATATCCAGTCCACCATCCAGCACCGCCTGGGTATTGCCGGTTTCGACGTTGGTGCGCAAATCTTTAATGCGTGATTGATCCAGAACATAAGAGCGAATCTGGCTGCCCCAGCCGATATCCGATTTACCGGCTTCTACTGCATCTTTTACCTGATTACGTTTTTGCACTTCGAGTTCATACAACCGCGCACGTAACATTTTCATGGCGCGATCACGGTTGGCGTGTTGCGATCTCTCGGCCTGGCAGGCCACCACCACACCACTGGGCCCGTGGGTAATACGAATGGCCGATTCGGTTTTATTAACATGCTGGCCACCGGCGCCGCTGGCACGGTAGGTATCCACTCTTAAATCAGCCGGGTTGATTTCAATGTTAATGTTGTCATCCACTTCCGGTGACACAAACACCGCAGCAAACGAAGTATGGCGACGATTGCCGGAATCAAACGGCGATTTACGCACTAACCGATGCACGCCGGTTTCGGTGCGCAACCAACCGTAGGCATAAGGGCCTTGCAGACTGATGGTTGCATTTTTAATACCGGCGACTTCACCCGCCGAGGCTTCAACCAGCTCGGTTTTAAAGCCGTGGGCTTCACCCCAGCGTAAATACATGCGTAATAATATTTCAGCCCAGTCTTGCGCTTCAGTACCACCGGAGCCGGATTGAATATCGAGGAAGGCGTTGTTGGCATCCATTTCGCCGGAGAACATGCGACGAAATTCCAGTTCGGCGATTTCTTTTTCCATGATCTCAAGATCGGCAACCACAGAATTTATGATGCTCTCATCCTGCTCTTCAACCGCCATGTCGAGCAACTCACGCGCATCGACCAGACCTTTACTCATGCGTTGCAGCGTGCCGACAATTTCTTCGAGGCGGGCGCGATCCTGGCCGAGTTTTTGTGCGCGTTCCGGATTATTCCAGACATTAGGTTGTTCCAGCTCGCGCTGGATTTCATCGAGCTGTTCTTTTTTTACATCGAAGTCAAAGATACCCCCTGAGCGCAGCTGCGCGCTCACCGAGGTCGGCAATTTTGTTGGTTATGGGATTGATTTCGATCATGTGGGTTCGGGCCGGTTAAATCAGGGCGCATTTTAGCGCATGCGTGCTGGAAAACCTATCGACACAGCTGCTATCGACCCGTTTTTATCGACCCGCTTCTATCGACTTTGCTTTTATCGACCCTGCTCGCTGATTTTTTTAGCGACATCATTGCGCAAATAAACCGGCTGCGCATTTTCGGCCGACACGGTCTTGCCCTTGCTCATGGCATCCGCTGCGAGTAGCGCCATGCTGGCTGCCTGCGGCAGGACATCCGGATAAATATCTGACACGCGCGCGCCCATGCGTTGCTGCAATACCTCACCATGCGTTTGCCAACCGGTGCCGGCACCGATCCAGCGATGATCCGTGGGCGTTACAAAATCCACCGGTGAGCTCAATGCTTCAACGCCCGCTAAACGCATCAAGCCGGCATCATCAACGATATAACAGGCCGCATAAATACCGCCCATGCGCGCATCGATAGCACTGATAACATGACTGGCTTGATGTTGTTCAACCATATGCTGCGCCATGGCAGCCAGTGTGGATACCGGCACCACCGGTAAATCCGCACCAAACGCCATGCCCTGCACCACCGAGGTAGCAATGCGCACACCGGTAAATGACCCCGGTCCACAACCAAATGCCAGGCCATCGAGTTGTTGAATGGTTAAACCGGCTTCATCGAGCAAGGTTTGCGCCTGCAATAAAATTAACTGTGTATGCTCACGCGGCGCCAGCTGATACTGCTGACGAATCTCGCCATCAATATACAAAGCGGCCGAACAGGCTTCCGTGGCGGTGTCGAGTGCGAGTAGTTTCATGATGTGTGCATTCTTAAATGTGACATTGCCTGTGAGCTTTAAAAAACATTTGCGGACTTACGCTTTAACGCTTTCATCCAGCTGCGCAAAAAAATTTTGCACATCAATCAAATTTCGGGTTTGTGGCATCTCTGGCAGGCTGCGTAAAAATATTTTGCCGTAGGGTTTACCCAATAAACGCGGATCGCCAATCATTAATACACCGTAATCCGTTACATCGCGAATTAATCGGCCTGCACCTTGTTTTAACGCAATCACAGCTTGTGGAATTTGATAATCGCTGAACGGATTACCACCGGTTTTTTTGATGGCATCGAGTCGTGCCTGCATCACCGGATCACCGGGTGATGCAAACGGCAGTTTATCGATGATCACACACGACAGGGCTTCGCCACGCACATCCACACCTTCCCAAAAACTGCTGGTGCCGAGTAATACCGCATTGCCCAGTTCTTTAAATTTTTGCAGTAATTGATGTTTGGGTTTGTCACCCTGCACTAACACCGGGTAATCGATTTTTCCGTGTAGCCATTCTCGCGCTTCGTTGAGCGCGCGATAACTCGTAAACAAAATAAAGGCGCGACCACGGCTGGCCTGAAGTACCGGCAGCGCCAGCTCCATTAATTTGCGCGTAAAATCCTGGCTGGAAGGTTCAGGCAGGCCCGACGGTAAATACAATAAACTTTGTTGTAAATAATCAAAGGGACTGTTCCAGTGGCCCGACTGATAATCATCCAGCCCCAGGCTGGACGAAAAATGTTCGAAATCATTACCCACTTGCAAAGTAGCCGAGGTGAATATCCAGCTGGCTTTCAGGGTTTGCTGGTGGCTGCGAAATAACGATGCCACATCTAAGGGTGTCATGTGCAGCATAAAACCGCGACTGCTGGTTTCGTACCAGTAAATAAATTCCTGTGTGGCGACACCTTCAACCACGGGCACGGGCTTGCCATAGTTCTGCATGAGTTGTTTCAGCAATACACAACGGCCATGACATTGTTCCAGTCCTTTGCCGCGTTCGGTCACTTTTTCCAGTGCAGCCGCCAGTTCAGTAATAGCGTTTTGTAATTGTTCGCGGCCTTGTTCAATGGCTTTCTGATGTTGTATTTTTAGCCAGGCATCGCGCTGGTTATCCCCACCCAGGGCCAGACGAAAATCCTGCGCCGATAATTTTACGGCATCCGCCAGATCACGTAATGCACTGCACTCGGGCGCATCTTTGATCTGTTCGGCTACGACATCCGACATTAAATTGGTGAGTTGACGGCTGCTAATGGTTTTACCAAAAAATCGCGACGCCACATCCGGTAACTGGTG
>JANOOU010000270.1:0-4175 GCA_031421475.1 Gammaproteobacteria bacterium
TTCGGCAGCCATTGCAAATGAAAAACCTGACAGGTATACGATCACGAGACTATATAATAATTTATGAATGTTAAGCATGGATGAACACTACGCTGATTTTTTAATGAACCGGAATGATAGGCGGTCACAGGGTTGCTGCCAAGCACTGTATGCATTTCGAAGGGTGATTTGCTGCGTACTTCTGATTCTTGCCCAGCACCGGATCTGCACTCAACCGGTGGTTATGACCTGCATTTCACGGGGCGGCCCAAGTGATAGCCCTGTGCATAATCAACACCCATGGCTTTCAATAGCTGCAAGGTGGTTTCATCTTCCACCCACTCGGCAATGGTCTGTATCTGCATGACGTGCGCAACACGGGTAATCGCTTCGACCATGGCACGGTCGATGGGGTCGGTGGACATATCTTTAACGAACGAGCCGTCGATCTTCACATAATCCACGGGTAAATTTTTCAGGTAACCAAACGAGCTTAATCCACTACCAAAGTCATCCAGCGCAAAGCGGCAGCCTTCCTGCCGCAGCTCGGTCATAAAACGGGTTGCCGTGCTCAAGTTGCTGATGGCTGCGGTTTCGGTAATCTCAAAACAAATCTGTTGAAAATCAATACCGTATTCATGGCCAGCCTGGCGGATAAACGCCAGCAGTTCAGCGTCTGCCAGTGAGTTACCCGATAAATTGATAGCCACCATGCGGCCCGGAGAGCGTCCGGTTTCGGCAGCCATGCTTTTGAACACCGATGCAATCACCCAGCGATCAATCTTCGACATCAGATTGTAACGTTCCGCTGCCGGAATGAACGCATTGGGTGGTATGAAACCGCCCTGCTCATCATGCATACGCACCAGTATTTCGTAGTGTTCGCCGCCCTCACCCGCCAGGCTCACTATAGGTTGCTGAAACAACACCATACGATGATTGTCCAGTGCCTGAACGATACGTGCCGCCCAGTGCATTTGACCATGGCGCTCGGCCAGCATCGCATCGGTAGGCTCGTATACATGCACCCGGTTACGCCCCAGATCCTTGGCGGCATAACAGGCGACATCGGCGGCCGACATAATACTGGCTATATCGAGGTTATCCGTATGTATACCCACCACGCCGATACTGGCCCCTATATCAAATGATTTATCTTGCCAGGCAAAACGATAGTCCTTTACACGCTGGCGGATTTTCTCGGCTACCTGCACGGCTCGCGGTAACGGGCAATTTTCCAGCAGCACACCAAACTCATCACCACCCAGGCGCGCCAATATGTCACCACCGCGTATACAGTCCTGCAATAACACCGACAGCTGGCGTAGCAACTCATCACCGGCCATATGGCCACAGGTATCATTCACAATTTTGAATTGATCGAGATCGATGTAGCACAGGGCGTGATGACGATTTTCTTTTTCTACGTGTAATAACGCTGCCTGCAAATATTCTTCAAACATGCGGCGGTTGTACAAGCCGGTAAGTGCATCGTGGCTGGCCTGGTAAGACAGCTGGCGGGTTAAACGACGTGACTGGCTCACATCCTGTAATACCAGTACTGCACCCATTACCTCACCATTACTATCACGCATTGGCGAAGCCGAGGCTTCAATCGGGATACTGCTGCCATCGGCTCGAACCATGACAGCGTGCGCTGGTAACTCAACACTGATATTTTCCTGCAACACCTGATCAACTGGGTTCGCAAAACGCAAGCCCGTGTCTTCGTGCGCAAAACTGATTAAATGCGACAAGTGATTTTGCTGTGCATCCGTTTTTGAGCGGCCACACAAACGTTCTGCCACCGGATTCATATAGGCAATACGACCCGCGCCATCAATCGTTACAACACCATCCATAATGGACTGCAAGGTCACTTCAGCGCGTTCCTTTTCTTCAAACAAGGCGTGGCGAGAAAGTTCAAGATCGTATTGGTTCTGTATGAGCGTATCCAGCGCACGATTAATAAATTTGGCGAGATAACCAAACTCATCATCACGTTGTTCATCGAAACGCACCTGGTTTTGACCCTGGGCAAAACGCTCCGCGGATTGCACCATACTCAAAAATGGTTTTGAAAGAATTTTTTGCAAAATCTTTTGCAGCACTAATCCAAAAACAAATACCAGCGAACCCATAATCACCAGCATATTTTTTCGGAGCTGGGCAATTTCCTGCTTTAATCCGGGCAGATACACCTTCAGCTCTATTTCACGCTGTGGCCACAATGTACTCGGCTGGTATACATGGATGACTTCGATGTACTCGTCCTGCTGCGTGGAACGCTGCCCCATCTCAATGGTTTTACCCTGATACACCAGCGACACGGCTTCAATTTTTTCCTCGGTGCTGGCCCCACGAAATACGTCCGCCAGGCGCCGCTGTAAATCATCAGGATGGGTGGCTAATAACAGAGCTGACTCAATTTGGTGACTAAAATTCTGACTGCGCGCATTGGCGACCACGACCAGCTCGTGTTCACGTATTTGAGTAACGAAGGCCGCAAACACCAAACCCACCAGTACCATTCCCCAAAATACAATACCGGCTATGCGAGCTGGCAACACCAACCGGGTACCATGATGGCTGCGTCGCTTGGACCAAAAGCTCATTTAAATCCTGTCCAGCGTAGTGCACTGAGTATCGGGCAAACACCACTCACGCCGGCACCCAAAATGGTCAGCCCCATAAACCACGGAAAAAACCAGAAGTACTCGGTAAACGAATAGGTCAACAGCACCATACTGGCCACCACTAAGCGCCACATTAATTCGCCGTCAAAATTAATACGGGGCTGTGTGTGACAGGGTTCAGGATGATATGCCAACGCCGACATGGAAAATCGCTCGCCCACTCTGCCGATGAGCATTGGCACACTCCAACGGGTAATACCTTCGAGCAACATCACCACAATTAAAAAATACATCATTACAAATAAATCAAAGTACAGCGCCAGTAAAATAGCCAAGCCTACTAGTATTCGATAACTGCGATCTGTCATGGCCACTCCTCACATAATGACGCTAGTAATCACCCGTTCAGGTGATATGTGGGATTTTATTCATTTGGTTAACTGCAGATGATTAAATTCTAGACCTTGATCTTGAAATATGGGTTATTACAAGACAAAACTTTCGATGCGTAATCGCTTGCGATTAAGTTGTAACCATTGCAGAGCAATAATGGGCATAGCCGATGTGATGCACTGACGCTGCAGCAGAATTTCAATCTCGGCAAAATCCAGCACACGCACCCGAATATCCTCACCCTCGTGGTGTACGCCATGCGTACCCCTAGCTTGTGTGCAGTCTACCAAAGCGCACAACAGATGAATACGTTCCGAACAACCACCCGGGCTAGAATAAAAACTGTGCACCGGTACAAAAGCCTGCACAACCAGACCCGTTTCTTCCTGACACTCCCGTTTCGCCACATCGGTAATCGACTCGCCCTGCTCCATCATGCCGGCCACTACTTCCAGCAACCAGGGCCCGTTTGGATCATGGATCGCACCGATGCGAAATTGTTCAACCATCACCACTTTGTCCAGTACCGGGTCATACAACAACACTGCCACCGCATCACCACGATGAAATAACTCGCGGCACACTTCAATCACACCGCCAGCATATAAATCATGTTGCACCTGGCACACATCAACCTTGAAAAATCCGGCATAGGCTGGCTGGCGATTGAGCAATTTCCATTTCATAGGTTTTGATTCAAAAATAATAATGATTAAGGAAGCTCTGAATAATTCCATCCTGGAATTTTCAGAGCACGAAAAATAAAAATGCGATTTTTATTTTTCTTCATTTTCAATCACTTGCGTGATTTAAAATGGCGGCACATCCTTGTGCCGCGCGGATGCTCTGAATTAATCAGAGCATCCTTAATATATTTAAAACGAAAGATGCTCTATTGTAGTCACATGATTGAACAACTCCAGCAATATATCGGCAACACCATTGAGCACGAGAACAAAACCTGTCGGCTCATTGAAATACTCGAAGCCGAACAATCGCTGGTTTTTATGTGCCCGAATGCCGCACCGGTATTACAGGCTAACCAGCACGGTGAAGCGGGACGCCACGCACCCGAAATCTACACCGTGCCCCTGTTATCCAGCATCGGCGGTGATTTGCACCCGCTGGCCAAACAGGTTTTTCCCGCCAGCCTGCATGATGCACTGC
>JANOOU010000271.1:0-15146 GCA_031421475.1 Gammaproteobacteria bacterium
TTCAAGAGTACTTTTATCCATTAGTGTTTTTAGTTTAGCAAAATCACCATTTTCGTGGCACACAATCATGCTTGTTACTAGGTCGGTTACTTTTTCATCAACGCTCATAAATATATTGTTCCTTCAGGATATAACGTTAAGTTGAGGGGCGCGCCGCTTTTGGCGCGTCCCTCTCGAACGCCATGTTGGGCGTCGTTTTCTCTAGCCACCGTTTCGCAATGGCCGAGGTTAGCGCGAGACGACCAAACTGCCAAAGCTTCAGTTCTTCCCGTGACAAAAGCTTGACCTCGACAATTTCATTTCCTGTTTTTAATTCACCCGATGCCACAACCCAATATGCGAGGATGATCTGGTTCTTTTCGATAAATGAATAACAACCTATGAATTCCTGCGCCTTCCCGTCGAGGCCAAGTTCTTCCTTTACTTCTCGCAGCACGGCTTCTTCTGGTGTTTCGTTTCTTTCGAGGTAACCCGTTACCAGTGAGAACATGCCTTCAGGCCACTGGGAGTTTCGGGCAAGCAGTATCTTGCCTTGATACTCAATAAATGCACCTACCACGGGAACCGGATTGTCCCAGTGCACGAAATCACATTCCGGCGAGACACAGCACTTCCTTTCCACACCATCAATGCGTCTAAGTTCAAGCGCGCTTGCACATTCGGGACAATATTTCATGTTCTCGATCTATTTGGTTTTGACGCCCAACCTAACGCTGAGGTGCGCCGCACTTTTGCGGCGTCCCACTTGAGCGCAGAGTTAGGCATTTTAACTTGATGAGCCAAGACCACGCCTTACGGAAATTACTACGGTGCTCCTGAAATGCATTATGAAGCGGCGTGATATTGAGCCTAGAAATTTCGACATTTTCCGGGCCAACCCAATATCGACTGTTATCTCCCCACGGCTCGTTAACAATGAATGACTCACCGTGATAATTGAACGTAACACGGTTGTCATTGAAGTAGTTTCGTTTGATGTCACTGACACCTTCCACAGAGCGAAGTATTTTATATAACGAACGAAACGTAATCCAAGCGCTCGTAATCTCGAAAGCTAGCAAAGAGCCACCTGGTCGGAATATCGGGTGCGTGTTCATCGTTCGCGTTAATCGGCGCGCCGATTAGGCGCGTCCGTCTTGAATGCGTTGTTATGCTTAGATAGCAGGTAGTTCACTGCGAAATAGGCAACGGCACCCACAAGCCCGCTATAAACACAGAACTTGTGAAGTGCGGAAACAGAAATGAGGCCCAGTAGCTCGTTGGATTGCAAAAATGGAAAAAATGGCTCCATGTCATTGTGCATAATACTGTCTAGAACAACGTGACTGTATGCGCCAATAAACGCGCTCAAGAAGGCAACCCACCACCGAATATTGATTCCGCGTTGGGCACCGTTAGAAAGAACCGCCAGGCCCCACTGTGAAAGGTATTTTCCGGTAACCGCAGCAAAAATTGCGATGAGCGTTGAGCCCACGTAGGTGTGCGTGAATCCATGCAACTTTCCCTCGCCGGTAACGATGGCTACCAACGGTTGGAGATCCATTACAATTTGAGACCAGCCAAACACCATGAGGCTAAAGCTGCCCTGAAGCAGAGCCTTCGCCAAAATCCCCGGCCCCATGTGAAAAGGAGTGAACGGCACTATGTTTTCCTAGACATAACGTTTAAATTCACCGGACGCTGCGCGGGTTCATCGCACAGCGTCCGGTGGAATGATGGGTTGAGCGGCATTTCTCTGTCGCCAACTCAACCTTGCACCAAAAACCGAAGCAGCTAAAACCGTTGTGTCCGCAATAACCAAAGCCCAGAAATATTTTGCCCCTTGTTCTTTGAGTAACGCCTCACGCATTGGAATCTCCTGCCACAGCGATATCGTGCCAACAATAAAAAAAAGACAAGCGGCCAAACCGAGAAATACAAGCCACCAACGAAACCATGATAGGAAAAATGCGACAGACGCGACGCCAACTGCTTGCACCAAAATATATGCGATTGTGGGCATCTTGTCGGAAACTTCTGCAAGAGCAATAGAGGGTGCCGCAGATAGAACGAGCAGCAGTAGAGTTGATTTTTTCATGACGCCCAACGTAAAGTTGAAGGGCACCGCGCTTTTGCGGCGTCCCGCTCGAACGACAGGTTAGCCCATTTATAGGCCAAGACCAACATAAATGTAAAGCAGATGCTCAGGAGAAGATTGAGATGAGTTATTTTCTAAAAAGTACCCTAGCCCAATTTTTGCGCTGACTTGATTTGCTCCAAAGTATTCAACGACACCACCTGTGTAAGTCTTGTTGTTTTTCGATCCCGAATCAATGAGCCATGTTCGTTGCATTGCTGCCTTAACAATAATGGCTTTCACATCAAATGATTTTGTTTCGTCACGATTTATAGGAAAATATAAGCCAGCAGAAACCATTCCACCACCGAGGCCAAGATCAATATTGGCTATCGAAGAAGTTTTTTTCAAGAGATTAGTATCAGAATTATTTCCATTAATAATTGGAAAAATTACTCCACCTGAAATTGAGGCGATAAGTGGATATGAGAAACCCATGCTCTTAGTCGTGGTTAGATTACTGTTGTTTTGCGGTTTAGGTAGTTCCGTCGATTCTGAATATGAAAAGGTAGCAAATGAACATAGTAAAAAAAACATAACTATATTTCCAAACTTCATGTGTGATCGAATCTTCATAGAATGAGCTAACGTGATTTAGACAACACTGACTATAAATCACTATGCAGCCTAAACCAATAGGCTAATCATTGGGCTTTTGATTTTTTTAGAAAAATACCCTGCTACAAAATTTAAACAGGCATAAAATTTAGCGGATGAAATACACCGCCGTTTCTTAAGATTCACTTCCCGGCAATTGCGCGGTCTTCGTTCCTGACGCGACTCTACCGCCTCCATCCCTGGGGTGTATCTTCCGTCCTTAATGGCGGTCGCGGCGCCAGCACCGGCACCGGCTATAGCCTTGTTCAGTGATTAAACTGTCAGCATCCCGTTTGAATTCTTGGGTGTATTGTTTTCGATGGGTCCTGTAGATAGTCCTCCGTTATAACTGGGGTGTACCCATCGATTAGACCACGTCAGAATGCCAAGCTTTTACGTGGCGTTGTATTAATGGCTGATAAATAATGCATAGAATCCCTGTGCAAATATCACTAGTGGTGGTGGTGCTGCGAAGGATCATCGCACCGCACCTTCCAGCAATGAATATCCGGTCAAGTGTCCTGTCCTGTATACCGCGTCAACTGTCGCCACAAAAACGTTCAAACATTTTTTTCAATATATTTCATGCTATCTTTGCGCAACTAAAATCAACACTGGGGATGTTATGGATTTTTTGACTGAGTTGACAGGTAAGCTGTCAGGGCTGTTGTGGAATAATCCGCTTACTTTGATATTACTGCTGGGCATGGGTTTGTTTTTAACTGTGCGTTTGCGGTTTGTGCAGGTTAGCGGTTTTACCCATTCAGCAAAACTGATTGCTGGTGTGTATAACAAGCCGGGTGATCCGGGTGAAGTTACGCATTTTCAGGCCTTGTCTGCCGCACTGTCTGCAACCGTTGGCACTGGCAATATCGCGGGTGTGGCCACGGCTATTGCACTCGGTGGCCCCGGCGCACTGTTCTGGATGTGGGTGACGGCTTTCCTCGGCATGGCCACCAAGTTTGCTGAAAGTACACTGGCGCAAAAATTTCGTGAAATCACACCAGAGGGCGAAGTATCCGGTGGCCCCATGTATACCCTGTTGCATGGTTTAAAAATGAAACGCACGGCCGTGCTGTTTGCCAGTTTTGCGCTCATCGCATCCTTTGGTATTGGCAATATGGTGCAGGCGAATTCCGTCGTCGATGGCATCGTGTATATCTGGCCATCGGTGCGTGATTACAGCTGGGTGGTGGGCGTTGTCATGGCGACGATGGTGGGTCTGGTGATTATCGGCGGGATAAAACGTATTGCAGTGGTTGCCAGTTGGCTGGTGCCGTTTATGGCTATTTTTTATATCACGGCATCGTTGATTATATTGATCATGCATGCCAGTGAACTGCCGAATGCCTTGTACGTCATTTTAAACAGTGCGCTGAATGTGCAGGCCGTAGGTGCAGCCGCAGTTGGTGAAGCTATGCGCTGGGGTGTGGCACGCGGATTATTTTCCAACGAAGCCGGTTTGGGTTCATCACCCATGGCACACGCTGCTGCAAAAACAACCGAACCGGTACGTGAAGGTCTGGTGGCGATGATGGAGCCCTTTATTGATACCTTGATCATTTGCTCCATGACCGGCCTGGTGATTGTGGTAACAGGCGCCTATCAAGCGGGCGATGGCGCACTCACGGGTGCTGCTTTAACAGTGCATGCATTCAGTCAGGACCTCGGGAATGCCGGTGCCATAGTCGTGGGTGTTGGGTTAACTTTGTTTGCCGGTTCCACCATTATTTCCTGGTCCTATTATGGTGATCGCTGCGCGCGGTTTTTATTTGGTGAACGTGCGGTGTTGCCTTATCGGGTGATTTATACCTTGCTGGTGGTGGTGGGCGCGGCGGTGCCACTGGCGCTGGTGTGGAATATTGCGGATATCACCAATATATTTATGGCGCTGCCCAATTTGCTGGCCCTGTTTTTACTCAGTGGTTTGCTGGTGAAAATGAAACGAGACTATTTCGAAAAAATGAAATCGAATTCGTGATGCCCTTTCCTGCAAAGTGAAGAGAGAGCGGGCTTCGCTCGCGACCCAATTTTTAAAAACGTGTGGAGAAAAAAATGGCTGAACTCATTTGTGAAGATTTAACAGTAGGCGCTGGCGCCGAAGCGGTTAGCGGTAAAACCATTGTGGTGCATTACACCGGCTGGTTAACGGATGGTACAAAATTTGATTCCAGCAAAGACCGCAATGATCCTTTCAGTTTTCGTTTGGGTACAGGCCAGGTTATTCGTGGCTGGGATGAAGGTTTTTCAGGAATGAAAATTGGCGGTAAACGCAAACTCACGATTCCGCCCGAGATGGGTTATGGCACGCGCGGTGCGGGGGGTGTGATTCCGCCGAATGCGACACTGGTGTTTGAGGTTGAGTTATTGGGTATTCAATAATATTTAAAAAATAAATGAAAAATAGGCGCACTGAGGTGCGCCTTTTGAGTTGCTTATTTTAATTGTAGCTAGAACATAATTACCAGGTGCTTGTGGTTACAGTGCCATTGATATTGATGCTGAATGAATCACAACCAGTGTACGTAATGACGGCTGTTACATTCGAACCGGTTATTGTTATGCTGCCGCTAATGGGTCGTTCAACTAAACCACAGGTGTCTAGCATAACGTTTCCTGTAATGTCAACATAGCCATAACTGGAGTGATAAATGCGAACGGAAATATCGTAAGGATTCATGCCGGTAATACTGAAATCCGCTGCTCGATAAACCACGCCATCCGTGCCAGTGAAGTCGGAACTGATGGTGCAAGCGCCACCGCTACAGTTGATGGTCATGTTTTCAATGGTTTCAGTGGTTCCGTCAAAAGATATGGTGAAGTTGGTGTAACTGATAGTGGAATCGGTGTCATTCGTGAAGGTATAAGTCACCCTGCCATTAACAGTAACAGTGTCGATACCAGTACCAACTACGCAATTACTGTAGGTAATGGTACCGCTGGTTTCACCGCCGGTGACATCAACAGTGCCGCTAGAACAGACATTTGGAACGAGTTCGTGCATCCGAATGATGTCAGTCGTTTTGCTTTGTACAGCAAGCATTTTATTGCTGACGGAGCTTTTAAGCCGCGGAATACTGTCGCTGTTCTGTTCTTTTTCCATGGCGGTGGCAGTGGCCTTGGTGTATGCAGCGGACTTAGATGAATCCAGTGATGCCTCAGATGTATTGCCGGAATAGGAGGTATAGCCTGGACCACCACCTCCAGCGCCACCACCACTGTCACCACCACAGGCCGCTAGCAACAAAATGGTCATTGAACTGGCTAGTAAAAGTTTTAAATACTGCATAGCACCCTCTTTAAGATTGAAAAAAACAAGTTGATAGCTTAAGAGACTAAACCGTAGTCGCAAAGCATAATTTTGTGAAATCGATCACATTCCACCGGAAGCGAGAACGCCCGGCACTCGGTGTGCAGCTTGAGATCTCCTGCATTGTCCATGTGAGCAGTTGGGGTGGTTGCAATTCGGTTTAAAACAATGGCCGTTATGTGCAGCTGACGATGACGAGCCGCCTCCAGTATTAATAGACACTGATTAATACAGCCAACACGATCTTCAGCCACCAGAATAATCGGTAAATTTAATGCCTGCGCCAAATCCGCATTGAGTCCGTCTGCACACAGCGGCGAATAAAATCCACCTGCGCCTTCTATCAGTAAGAAATCATTTTCAGTGACGCCATCCAGGCAGGCATTTTTCAAATCATTAATATGTAAAGTTTTGTTGGCAAGTTGCGCGGCACGCGCCGGAGAAATAGCGGGTTCAAAAGGATGGGGGCAGACCTGCTGCAGTAATCCTGAATACTGTGCAGCATTCTTGAGTGCCAGGGCATCGGATGGAATTAATTCATCACCCTGGCGTGCGCAACCACTTTCAACGGGTTTGCGTGGAACAACGCGTATGCCTTGTTGGGTGAGTGCGCGCGCCAGCTGCGTTGCAATATAGGTTTTGCCAACACCGGTATCCGTGCCCGTAATGAAAACACCTTTCATTATTACGGCCGGGTTAAGCGCGTCATCGCTTCGCGATATTTTTCGGTGGTTTTTTTAATCACTTCATCGGGCAGTGCCGGGCCGGGTGCGGTTTTGTTCCAGTCCAGTGTTTCCAGATAATCACGCACAAATTGTTTGTCGAAACTCACCGGGCTGGTGCCGGGTTTATATTGATCGGCGGGCCAGAAGCGTGAGGAATCGGGTGTTAACACTTCATCAATTAAAATCAAATTGTTATTTTTATCCAGACCAAATTCGAATTTTGTATCGGCAATAATAATGCCACGAGTTAAAGCGTAATCCGCTGCCTCTTTATACAAACGTATACTGGTATCACGCACTTGTTGAGCCAATTTATCACCGAGTATTTTTTGGGTATTTTCAAAATCGATATTTTCATCGTGTTGCCCCGCCGCTGCTTTGGTGGAGGGTGTGAAAATCGGTTCCGGTAATTTATCAGCCAGGCGCAAACCGGCAGGCAATTTAATACCGCAGATGGCGCCGGTTTTCTGGTAATCCTTCCAACCGCTGCCAATGATATAACCACGAACGATAGCTTCAATGGGCAAGGCTTTTAATTTTTTTACCACCATGGCATGTGATGCGACAGCAGCGCGTTCGGTGGCATCGGGAATAATTTTTTCCAACGGAATATCGGCCAGATGATTTGGCACAATATGTTTGAGTTTATTCAGCCAGAACCGTGTTACAGCATTGAGTATCGCGCCTTTGTCGGGAATCGGTGTCGGCATCACCACATCAAATGCCGAAATACGGTCGGTGGTGACAATGAGCATGTGGTTGTCATCAATGGCGTAATTGTCGCGAACCTTGCCTTGGTGTATCAGTTTGAGGTTGGAGATTTTACTGGTATGCAGACTGCTCATATTTCTGATCCAAATCGAAAGTGAATATTCTACTGGAGTAGGGTTGCTTGCGCATGCTAAATCAGGGCCGAGCTGATACCATTCGGCAGCAGAAATTTACAGCACCCGGGAGTCACTATGAAAATTGCATTGGCTATTCGCCATGTGGCGTTTGAAGATTTGGGGATGTTTGAGCGCAGTCTGGAAGCAGCAGGCTATCAGGTACGCTATCTCGAAGCCGGTATGGACGATTTGTCCTGGATCGAACCGCTGGGTCCAGATTTGTTGATTGTATTAGGCGGGCCCATCAGTGCGAATGATGATGCGGAATATCCGTTCATTGAGGATGAGGTGGAAATACTTAAAACCCGCCTGGGCAGTGATGCGCCGACTTTGGGTATTTGCCTGGGCGCGCAACTCATGGCGCGCGCCCTCGGTGCCAGCGTGTATCCCAATAAGCAAAAAGAAATTGGCTGGCACCGTCTACAACTGACCTATGCAGGAAAAGAATCGCCATTACAGCATCTCGAATTTGCACCGGTATTGCATTGGCATGGCGATACCTTTGATTTGCCCAAAGGTGCAGTGAACCTGGCATCCACCGAGGTGACACCGCACCAGGCTTTCAGCTGGAAAAAAAGCGGGTTGGCCTTGCAGTTTCATCCCGAAGTGACCGTGCATGGTATGGAGCGCTGGCTGATTGGTCACACCGGTGAGTTGCATCAAACGGAAGGCATATCCGTGAAAAAATTACGTGATGACACCCGGCGTTACGGTTATGACATGGAAGCACATGGCCAGGCATTTTTTGAACACTGGTTGAGTCAGCTGAAATAATACTGGATGTTTTTGCAGGTTATTTAAATGGCAGCTTTATGGGTTTTCCATCCAGGCTGAGCCGGTTTTTTTCTTGCCAGTAATCCTGTAAACCCGTTGCGCCTTTTTTAATGGCCCAGTCATTTAGCAGCTCTCTGTCACCGGCATAATCAAAAAGTGGAACCGCCATGCCACAGGATGTTTGCACCATATCAATTGCAACATCGAAAATTTGTCGTGCACCGGGCAGTGGTTGGAAGTGTTGATACAGATTGTGCCAGTCGGGATCATTTATGTGTATGACTTTGGCCTGGCCATAAAGTCGCAGAATCATTGGTGTGCCATCAAAAGCTACAAACATCAAAGTTATTCTGTTATTTTCTTCAATGTGCGCCGCCGATTCGTTGCCGCTGCCTGTGACGTTAAGCCAGAGCACGCGGCTTTTATTTATCACTCGTAGTGAGTCCATGCCTTTAGGTGAAATATTAACCCGGCTATCGGCTGTAGCCGTGCCGACAAAGAATATTTTTTGTTCTTCGATGAAGAGTTTGAGTTTGTCTGATATGTCCGGGTAACGTTGCGCCATGAGTGAAAGTCCGGTTGAAAATTATTTTAAAGAGCTCTTGGTTTATTCGTCTTCATTCGTTACCTGTATCATTATTTCTTCATCATCAATTGACACATTAACGTTAATGGGCCGACAACAAACCTGGCAATCTTCAATATAACGTTGTTGCATAATCGAACAATCAATTTGTAATTCTATAGATTCGCCACAGTAGGGGCAGTCGACTGATCGGGATTCAAGTTCGTTCATGGGTAGTCACCGCTCTTGCAAAGTTAGGTAAGGCACTAACCGTCAATAACTTAATGTTCGATATTGCTAAGATGTGCCTTTTCAAAGTGTGTACTGCTGCTGCCGATAATACCACTACCATAGAGCACTTCGGCTTCCAGATTAATCAATAAGGTTATGTAGTCACCATAACCCGGTTCATGCCAGGCCACCAAAAACTCGCCCTGGTCGGTAACCAGTGCCTTGTACGGGGACGGCCCCCACCATTTTTCGGGTTTGGCACCGGTTAGATAGCGATAATTTACACCGGCACTTTCAAATTTAACATTATAAGACCGGCCACCTGTATAGGGGTAAGTGATATTTGTCCCATCAAGGCTATCAGTGAAATTAGTTTCGTCATCTGCATAAACCGGCGTACCTAGAACGCACAGGAATAAAAAACAATAGATCGTGTTCATAAGTTATGTCCTGGTTTATTTAAAACGGTTTGAGAGTAACCAGCAACTTGCCGTTGTTAACAGCAATCGATTCCAGCACGGATTTAACGTATTTCTGTCTTAAGTCATCATCCCGCAGTGTGTAAACAGGATAGATAGCCATGGCTTGAGTAAAAGCAAGTTGTGTAATTTGTTTAATGTCGGGTATATATTGTTCAGGTAAATTATCGATTTCAAGTTTTTCTATAACAGGATTTTTAAAATAGAATGCAGCCTGAGAGGCAGCATAACTTAATGTGCCGGTAAAATTTACGCTGCCTGTTCCTTTTGCACCATCTGGAGCTGTGACGGTTATATTCACAAAGATACCTATTTTGTTGCTTGCATTTATTAGCGTCACTTTTGGATCAGAAATGATGACTGAAATAACAAAAAGATTTCGTTCCATCGGCATCATGGCGGCAACTTTATTTTGTAATTCCTGCTCGGTTATTTCAAGTGTGTAGGTATAGGCCATGGCAAATGGTGATGCAGACCATAATATTATTAGCATGATGCTACGCAACATGGACATCTCCGAATCTATCAGACTGTTAATTTTACAAAACAGAAGCAGTTTAACGACATATGTAATTTTTAATAGTCTGCAAAGCTATCATATTCACCGGTTTAAGACTGGGATCAAGATATAAATTAAGGTATGAATTTAAGTGGGGCAGGATTATGTTGTAAAACGGCGGATTGGCAGGGCTGCCAATCCGCGTAAACGCAGGTTTTTCAGATTGTATGGGGAGCTTAACCGCCCCGGTCGTCGTTATTTGACGCCTTGAATGGTAATCGCAAATTGGGATGATTAAGTGGTATATCCATATAGGCGGTACGTGTCGCTTCATTTTCAAAATAAAGCGTCAGGTTGCCATCGACCAGTGATGGATGGCTGGTGATGTTTTCAATATTGTGGCCACTCATCGGGTCGGTGGAGTTGGTGCGGTGGTCCGGTTCGTGGATGTGATGGCTTTGTTCCCGATCGCGGGGTAGCACATCGTTAGCAATCCAGTTCAAATATTCAAACTTAATGATGGGTGAAGCTGTGCTGGGGGTTGCTTTAGGCATGTTGATCTCCTGTGGCACATCGCCCATTGTTTGTATGGCTGCGCGTAATGTGCTGCTTCTGCGAAAGCACCATCCTTGTATAAAGGCGCCAGTTGGTGGCAAAGTGGGTGAGTGACGGTCAGAGATTTACTTTAAGTCTTGTTAAGGGGTTCGATGATCACATTATTTGATGAGGCGGGTGTGGATAGATTGTTAATCGTATGGGGATTATGCAAGCAGAAAAGTGTCGTAATAAATAAAAATCACGGTGGTGTTCATACTGACGTTTTTCGCCGTAATCAAGCCAGACCATCTTTGTTGGTAAGTTTACCGCGTGCAGAATTTGATTTGCCGGATACCTTGACATGCGTACCCGCTTTTCCCAGGCCAAATCGTGGCATGTTGTTGTATAGGCATTCATAATTGCCTTTTTGTGACAGATAGATTTCATGCCAAATGCCAACATCACCATTACCGGATAGGATTTTATTAAATTTTGCCCATTCGGGAAGATGATTTAAAGTTTTGTTCTTTGCATAGTTTTCAAGATGTTCGTAAGATTTCCAGTACTGCACCATAATCGTCGTTCGTCCAAACCATTGTTCATGGCAAATAAAACCCAACTCAGAGTTTTTATATAACTCATTGATCATTTTTGGCATGGCCAGGGCAACGGGAATCCACTTGTGTATTTCCCAGGGTTTGTTGATTCGCATGCCAATTAAGAAAACAACAAATCCCCCGTTTATGTCGGAAGTCATTCTTTCGTTGAATATGTATTTCATGTTACTTGTATCCTTTTTTTCAGCATAAGTGTGTTTATTTAGATAGCGTTATCGTAATCATTTCATCGTTTAACACATCTGGTAGTTCTAAAGATAATACATGTGCTAGCTGGAAGGTACCCCAATGAATAGGCGTGATTTTTGTTGGATAAATATCTTTATGTTACGAAGGTGGCCTCGTAACGTGACGGCTTTCTCATCTATGTTATGCCGCCAGGTCGGCAGCTATACCCGCAATAAAGTAGCCATGGTTTGTGATAGTTGAAAAAACAGTGTTAACAGCGGAATCGTTCTGGATAATACTTTTAGTCAGTCAACTAACTAAACTTATCCTATTGTGAAAAACCCCAAGATTAACAAACGAACACGTCTGGTTGAGGCGGCTAACAAGCTGGTTCTGCAGCAGGGTTATAAGCAAACCACGCTGGCCGATATTGCCCAGGAATCCGAAGTTCCGCTGGGCAATGTTTATTACTACTTCAAAACCAAGGACGATCTGGGCGAGGCCCTGATCGATTACCGCATGGTTTGTTACCAGGCCCAATTCAGCGAATGGGATGCCCTGCCTGGTCCACGTGAGCGAATTTTAGCGTCGATTAAATCGGTGGGAGATAACCGCGAAATGGTTGCACAAAGCGGCTGTCCAGCCGGCAGCCTTTGTCAGGAACTGCACAAGGATGGCGGGCCGTTGGCGGATAGGGCGGCGTGCGTGTTTTCACTCATGCTGGGCTGGCTTGAAAGACAATTTCACTTGTTGGGTATGGAAAAAGAAGCCGCCGATCACGCCTTGCATCTGGTGGCGGCACTGCAAGGTGCAAGTTTGCTGACGAATGCGTTTAATGATCCCACGCTGATGTTGAGAGAAGTCGCACGTCTTATCCAGTGGGTGAATGCATTAGGTGTCGATGAATAAACAATCCCTGAACATAACATCCAGCTGCATCGGCACTACACCCTGCAGGCACAGCTGTTCAAAAAAAGGTAGCTGATATGAATGATTTTCTACGTGGAAAAGTAGCGCTCGTAACCGGTGGCAGTCGTGGTATCGGTGCGGCAATCGCCGAGCGGTTTGCTGCTGCCGGTGCCGATGTGGTGCAGAAAATCGTGACCATCACCGGCAAGCCACTGAAATTCGTGGACGTGCCGGAAGCGACATGGCAAGAAGAGATGTTGAAAGTGGGAGCCCCACCGCCCGTGGTGGAGTCGCTTCTTGCTTACTTCGCGGGAGGGGTCAAGGCCGGACGAATTCACATGACATCGACGGTAAACGAGTTGCTGGGCCGCCCAGCGCTCACCCTCGATCAGTGGGCAAAGGATCACCTCGCAACGCTGCACTAGTGCAAGACCGCTGCAATACGTAAATCACAATTATTCAATTATGTTAATCATTCTGGAGACCTGAGATGGACGCTATTAAATCGCGTTTTTTCCGCCCCTATGCGCAATGGATCATTGCACATCGGTTGTTCGTTGTGATGGCAATTATTGGTATCACAATTTTTTTACTAACCCGCATGGGTAATTTACAAATGGATACCAATCCAGATCTTTGGGCACCGCAAAAACATGCCTATGTTGAAACCACAAATTTACTGGATAAAATTTTTGGTGGAAAAAATCTGACAGTTATCGGCATTGTTCCCAAACAGGGCGATATTTACCAGCCACAAGTGCTGGCAAAAGTGAAACGCATTCAGGACGAAATTGAATTATTACCGCATGCCGTGCGGCACAATATTTTGAGTTTGGCCGCGCGCAAGGTGAAGCAGATCAAAGGTGGGCCAGAGGGTATGGAGGTGCGGCCGATGATGGAAACGGTGCCACAAACGCCAGCGGAAATTGAGAAACTTAAAGCCGCAGTGGCTGCGATGCCAATTTATATCAATGCGCTGGTATCACCGGATGGCAAAGCCGTGGCAGTCATCGCGGATTTCAAACAGGATGAAAAAACGCCAAACTATATTGCGCTGAATGCAGCGTTACACAAAATCATTGATCGTGAACGCGATGACACGGTAACTATTTACCTTGGCGGATTACCTATTGTTGGCGAAGCAGCAGATCTTCATTTCATGAAAATGCCGATGTTTTTTGGTGGTGCGCTGCTCATTATTATGCTTATTCAATATTGGTCGTTTCACAGCTTTCAGGGAATGTTGTTACCCATGTTGACAGGTATCCTGAGCGTTATTTGGGGCCTGGGATTGATGGGGCTGTTAGGTGTGCATCTGGATCCGCTGAACACCACCACACCCATTCTGGTGATGGCCGTTGCTGCCGGACATGCGATTCAGATTTTGAAACGGTATTACGAGGAATATCACCGGCTGCACGCCACCGGCATGGATCCGCACCAGGCAAACCGGGAGGCGGTCGTGGAATCGATGGTTAGAGTCGGGCCGGTGATGATCGTTGCGGGATTGATTGCGGTCATTACATTTTTGTCGCTCGCCGGTACCGGCATTCCCATGGTGCAACACTTCGGTGTATTCGCTGGCTGTGGTGTGCTGGCTGCCATGCTGATCGAAATGACCTTTATCCCCGCCGTGCGTGCAACCTTACGCCCGCCGAAAAAACGCGAAGCCGAGCGCGAACGCAAGCCAGGCATAGTGGATAAGTTTTTACTGAGCGTGGCAAACAATCTTGTTGGCGGGCGTGCGCCATGGGTCGTCGGTGGTGGCCTGGCAGTGCTTGCGCTGGTTGGATCGGGTACGGTGTTTCTTCACATCGATAATAATTTCAAGCTCTACCACAAGCCAACGAGTCAATTGCGTGTAGATGATCGGGCGCTCAATCAGATTTTTGGTGGCACCAACTCGATTCAGTTTCTGATTGAAACGCCCGCAGCGGATGGCATAAAAGATCCCCAGGTATTACAAGGCATGGAAAAGTTGCAGGTTTTTCTTGAAAATCAAGCAGACGTTGGCAAAACGCAATCGCTGGTAGATTTAATCAAACGTATGAACCAGGCGATGCACGAAGACAACCTGGATTTTTACAGCATTCCAGAAAGTCGCGAACTGGTTGCGCAATATCTTTTTATGTACTCGCTTTCCGGTGACCCGCAAGACTTCGATAGTTTTGTAGACAACGATTACCAGCGCGCATCGATTTGGACGTTTATCAAAAATGACAGTACTACCAGCGCCGATATCCTTGCCCATAAAGCGCAAGCCATCATCGACACGAGCTTTCCACCCGGCGTTACCGTAAAAATGGGTGGAAGTCTGCCGCAATTAATTGCATTGAATGATGTTATTGTTAAAGACAAGTTCCGCAATATGGCGCAGATGGCTTTGGTGGTGTTTATTTTGGGCGCGATTGTATTGCGCTCGTGGGTTGGTGGTTTGTTTGTGGTGATACCGTTGTTCGCAGTGATCACAGCGAATTTCGGATTGATGGGCTGGTTGCATACGCCGCTTGATATCAGCGCAATGGTGACAGCGGCCATGGCTATTGGCATCGGCGCAGACTACGAAATTTATTTATTGTTCCGGTTTCGTGAGGAGCTTGCCCGTAGCGGTAATGTTTTAATCGCAACACAAAAATCCTTGTTAACGTCGGGCAAGGCGATATTGTTTGTAGCGCTATCGATAATCGGCGGCTACGCTGTTCTGCAAACGTCGAGCTTTGCGTTTTATAACC
>JANOOU010000272.1:0-4394 GCA_031421475.1 Gammaproteobacteria bacterium
TATATGACGACCTATTGCAAAGGAAGGACAACACCCCATGATCAAGCACATAACCCTCATTCTCTTAACGACCCTGTTTGCCATCTACAACACCTGCCTGCTGGCCGCTAATGTAGCCGGTACTGTTGAGTTAGCTGAAGGCAAGGTCTGGATCCAGGGCGTTGACAACAAAATGCGCGCCATCAAGCCCGAGCAACCGATTTATGAAGGCGACATCATCATTACGGGTGCCGATGGCGAATTACAGGTACGGATGAAAGACGACGCCTTTATCGCGGTGCGTCCTAACAGCAAATTAAAAATCGAAAGTTATCGTGCCGAAGGCGACGCTGACGACAAGGCCACCTTCTCCCTGCTACTGGGCACCTTCCGTTCTGTAACCGGCTGGATCGGTAAATACAATCGCGAAAACTACAGCATTAATACCCGTACTGCCACTATCGGTGTACGCGGCACAGATCACGAACCCATGTACATTCCCCCTGCCGTACCCGGCATGCCGCCTCTCGGTCAACCCGGCGTTTACGACAAGGTAAACAGTGGTCGCATCGTGATTAAAAATGCCTTCGGAGAAACCGAATTCGATAAGGGTCAGGTCGCATTCGTTGACTTAAATTCACGTCAGGCGGCGATACGACTAAAGGGCATACCGGATTTCTTTAAACCTTCACAACATGAACAACGCATTGAAGATGCACGCACGAATTTACAGCCGGGCATCGACAGCAATCTGTTAAAACGCCAACAAATGAAAAAAGAGGGCAGCGCTAATCCGCGTCCGTTGTTACGACCACAAGCGCTACCTGAAAAAGATTTAACACCCGAAACAAAACCGGTAGCACCCGCAGAAAAGACAGACAGCAAACTGCTACCCGGCAAACGACCCACTGCACCCACCCACGGTGATGAACGCAGCATGCCTGTAGCACCTCAATTAATGCCGGGATCTACGCCGATTCAACCGATGCTAACACCCGCTCGTATTACCCCCATCAACCCAACACTTGAGACACCGACAAAACTGATACCTGCAATAACGCCACCGCAGAGCATATTGCAACCACAGGCTATTACGCCCATTACCGCGTCCAAAATAGAACCACCCGCGTTAACTGCACCCGCAGCTACGCTAGCGCCAACGACCACCCTGCAAACTATTGCACCGGTACAGCTAAACACCCCACTAACACCGGTACCTGTTATTTCAGAACAGAAACTTGTTACCCCGGATGCGCAGATAAAAATGGCACCTGCACTGATTTCACCCACACTCTTGCAATCACCCACCCCGTTATTGCAACCCGCCAGGTAAACTCTGCAGGCACAAAAAAAGCGGCATGCGCCGCTTTTTTTATTGAACCCGAGACAAATCTCAAAGCATCAATGCACCGAGCCGAACGAGTTGTCGTTGCACTCGGGGGGCAAGGGGATACCCGCAAATTTGCAACCCTGCGAGACCGGTCCGTGAGGAAACAATTGATACAAGCGACGTTTACCTTCCCATTTACCGAATTCGAATTCCATAACGCCCAACATGGTACGGGCATTATAACCCTGGCCATTTTTGTCATAATACTTGCGCAAATAATTCAAAATTTCGATGTGCTCGTCGGTTAAAGTCAGGCCATCATCTTTAGCCATCTTGATAGCGGCGGCGACTGACCAATCACCCAGCTCCGATAAAAATCCGCTATCCGCTGCAACATGCGCTTCCACCACATCATATTGATTATGTTCAGACATAACGATTGTATCCTCCGTTGTTTTACAATGAATGCTGTGTAGTTATAGAACACCTGCTTCACTACGTTACGCCGCCAGGATACTGGTTACCTTAAATTTTTTTTATAGGCAGCAACGAACAGACCACACTTCGATCACAAGTCATTTCATTAAATTTTTAAATAAAAGCCATCACTAATATTCAATACGTGTTTCTTCTTTTAATTCAGTTATTTATAAATAACAGGCTCACATCTCCCACCTCTGCGGGCACCCTATCCTCTAAAACGACATACATGGTTATTTGATTTACTTATGGGACAAAGTAATGTCAAGGAAGATCTGACTTATTCAGAGACTCCTTAATTACTTCACAGCCCGACCAATTTGATCTACCGCCACATGGAACTCCGTGGATGCCGGCTTGCGATGAGCCGTTGATTTCCAAGCATGTCCATACACCACTTCATAAGTCGCTGGCAATACGCCGTTCTGACGGAATTGTTCATAGGCCGTACCCACGCGGCTGATTTTATTTTGCGTTACCAGCCCTTTATACTCACGCTGCCTGAGCGTGTTAGCGCCTATGGATTTAAGATCACGCATGACATCATAGGCATGTTGATAAGTCAGCTGTGTTACATCCATATCCATCACCGGATTAGCAAAACCTGCTCGGATCAGCTCATCACCCAGGACATGCATATCGGTAAATTGATTAACATGCATGCTCTTGTCCACCTGCGACCAACTGTAACGCAACTCCTTAAGCGTATCCGGACCAAAAGTTGAAAACATTAACAAGCCCTGTGGCCGCAGCACGCGCAATAATTCTGCAAAAACCTTTTCAGACTCACACCACTGCAACATTAAATTGGAATGCACCAGATCAACCGAGTTATCGGCAACCGGCAAATTCTCGGCATCGCCACAAATCAGCACCGGTTTGCGCCACCAGGTAGATTTTTTACGCGTTTGTTGCAACATGCCTGAGGATATATCAAGCGCCAACACCCTGGCGTGTCGGTAACGTTTCATTAAAGACTCAACACCCAGACCGGTACCACAACCCATATCAAGTATGACATTGGGTTTCAGCGCAACATAATCCAGGCGTTGCAACAGCTGAAGCCCCACTTCGCGCTGCAATAATGCGGATGACTCATACACACTGGCTTTGCCATTAAAATGACGCTGGATGAGTTTTTTTTCTGCGTCAGGTGTTGGTGTCATGAAAAGTTTTTACCAATTGTAATAATTGTGCGGAAAAATCCTGCACATGCGAAAGAAACGGCGCATGCGCTGCTTGTAAATAGGTCTGTACATCTGCATACGGAAATATTTTTTTATAAAATATTTCCGTAGCAACATTAACCAGATGATCTCGCCCCCCCAAGGCAACAGCAATGGGGGTATTAATACCGGGTAATTGCCCACGCAGATCCGCTGTCTTTAATATGTGCAAGCCAGCGCGTAATGCATTGATATTTGCCGCAGGCTGTTGCAAAACCCGCTGCCGTAATTGTTTTAAAATTTGTCGCCCTTGCGCTGAATTTTTTACCTGCAACGCTAAAAAGCGTCGAATAGTATTCTCGAAATCGTTTTCCAACTCCAACGCGAACCCATCGAACAAACTCTGTGGCATACCGTCTGGCCAGTCATCTCGATGCACGAAACACGGCGTGCACGCTACCAGCATCATGGCCTGTACACGTTGCGGAAAATCCGCCGCCAGTTTCATCACCGCCAGGCCGCCCAGTGACCAGCCTATCCAGATTGCCGGTCGGGAAACATCCCGATACAGGGCTATCACCAAATCATTTAATGACTCAAATTTTTTATCCGCAGCAACACCGTGGCCCGGCAAATTAACCGCTATCGATTCAATCCAGGGTGGCAATGACTCGATGACAGGTTGCCAGATGGCGTGGTTCATGCCCCAACCATGCACAAAAACACATAACGGCTTGCCCGCTGTCATTCTAAATTCTCTTAATCCTGTATGAACTTTTTGCCCCTAAACCCGGGCAATGATATTGTTAGCGTCCGCTTATAAAGAAGACACCTTGTGGATACGCAGCTCATTATATCGATTTCAATCTTTGCATCGGCTGGCTATTTGCTCGGCTCCATTTCAACCGCCATTATCACATGCAAATTAATGGGCTTGCCGGATCCAAGAACCGATGGATCAAAAAACCCCGGCGCCACCAACGTGCTAAGGCTGGGTGGTAAAAAAGCAGCCGCAATTACATTGGCTGGCGACATGTTAAAAGGCTTGATTCCCGCATTGCTGGCCAATCTTCTGGAGATGCCGGATGCTGTTATTGCGACCGCTGGACTGGCTGCTTTTCTAGGCCATTTATTTCCGGTTTTTTATGGATTCCAGGGTGGTAAAGGCGTGGCCACATTACTCGGCGTCTTACTCGGCACGCACTGGCTGGTGGGTGTTGTAACCATTGGCGTTTGGTTATTCATGGCTTGGGTATTCAAAATTTCTTCGCTTTCGGCACTCACAGCCGCTTTGTTAGCACCCGCAATCACCTATTTCATAACCGGTTCTATGATGTTCGCAACCATTATTGCAGTGATGGCTACGTTATTGTTTTGGCGGCATCGCAGCAACATCGCCAATTTATTATCCGGCCAGGAAGGCAAGATCAAGACTAAGG
>JANOOU010000273.1:0-1958 GCA_031421475.1 Gammaproteobacteria bacterium
CACCGGTTTGAACCAGCGGTTGAACGCGCAACACGGCTTCATCAGGAAATAGCTGACGCAAATCGGCCATGGTCAGTGCATCGCCTGTTTCATCAAAACGCTGCCAGATTTTATCCCAGCGTTCATCATCAAAATAAAAACCCGTGGGCAGCATAGCTACCAGTCTGTTATTGAAATCGGAAATTATTTTTGAGTTCGATGATTTAACTGGCATAAAAAATCTCTTTAATCCTGCCACCACAAACTTAATACGGGCACATAGGTTAGCAATGCCAACCAGATCAACATAATACCCAGAAACGGCAAGGTCGCACGAAACAACGTTAATATAGGTTTGCCAAAGCGTTGGCTGGCGATAAATAAATTCAAGCCTACGGGCGGTGTCATATAACCTATTTCAAGGTTTGCCAAAAATATAATGCCTAAATGTATCGGGTCAATGTTATAGCGTAGCGCCAATGGCAATATCAGCGGTACGACTACTACAATCGCTGAAAATATATCCATCATTGCACCTACTATCAGCAAAAAAATATTTAGCAGCAATAAAAACTGTAATGGGCTGCTAATATGCGATTCAACGACTTGTAAGACTCGCATCGGCAGTTGGGAATCAATTAACAGATTAGTCAATCCCATTGCGACACCTAATATAACCAGAATACTGCCCACCAATTTTGAGGTGTCTACCAGAATTACCGGCAAATCCTTATGTATCGAGATTTTTTTATACACAACCACTTCAACCATTAATGCATAAGCTGCTGTAATTGCCGCGGCTTCGGTTACGGTAACAAATCCGCCAAATATTCCAACCGCGATCAATACCGGTAACAAAATATCCCAAATTGCACATCGAATGGCATCTAATGCTTTTTCAAGTGAAAAAGCATGGGTTTCGATATGCCATTTTTTCACGATGAAATGACTGTATAGAGATAACATCACCAGCAACAACAACCCTGGGATGATTCCTGCCACAAATAAACCATCAATACTTGTACCCGACACAATGCCGTACAACAGTATGGCGAGACTGGGCGGCAACAACAAACCCAGCGAGCCGCCGGATGTCAGCAGGCCAAGCGAAAAAGATTCCTGATATTTTGCCTGCTTAAATAATGGATATAACAATCCGCCCAGCGCAATGATGGTAACGCCCGACGCACCTGTAAATGCCGTAAAAAATGCGCAGGAAGCAATCGCGACAATTGCCAGGCCGCCCGGCAACCAGCCTAGCAGTGCGTCAAATAATTTTATTAATCGCTGAGGACTTCCACCTGCCGCCATGATCATGCCGGCCAAGGTAAATAACGGTATGGCTACCAGATTGGGTTGTCCTGCCAATCGATACATTTCAATTAACAATACCGTCGTATCCAGATCAGCCGCTTGAGCAGACAACAAACCACCCGCCGCCAGTATGACAAACAGCGGCATTCCTATTGCAGCAAATAATATTATTATAAAAACCAGAACTAGGTACATGGTGTATCACTTACCGGCTCAACATCAGCTGACACAGCCAACACCATAAAATGCAGGGTTAGCAAACCAAAACCGATGGGGAGTATCAGTGCAATGACCACAATCCAGCCATCCTGTACGGTTGAATATTGCCATTCATTCAACCAGAATCGTGCTGCATGCCAGGTAAAAGTTGCGCACACAAATGCTGCCACCAGACTTAGTGGCCGCACCAGGAATTTCTTTTGAGCTTCTGTTAAAAAATGTTGCAGGAAGTCGATTTTGATATGTTTTTGTTCTGCGGTTATTAAGGCTGCACCCAAAAACGCAATATACAAAACAAGATGTCTGGATATGATATCCAGCGATGGAAATCCGGTTTCAAAAAAATTGCGCGCTATAACCTGTATCAGGGTAAATGCAAATAACAGAAACAGGCTGATCGAAACAAGCAGCCTTTCCATGGCTGTTAGATAAAATATAAATCGCTT
>JANOOU010000274.1:0-5036 GCA_031421475.1 Gammaproteobacteria bacterium
CTTGCCCAATCTTTCACAACACCACACCCGCAAATCTACCGAGGATTTTCGCCGTACACTGGATTGGGCGCTGCAGCTGGTAACCTTGTTTGCATTGCCCGCCAGCATCGGTTTGTTCATGCTGGCGACGCCGATGTTAAGTGCCTTGTTTGGTTATGGTGAATTCGACACACAAGATATTGAAATGTCGAGCCTGAGTTTGATGGCAATGTGCCTGGGGTTGCCTGCATTTATCTACATCAAGGTGCTGGCCCCCGGCTATTTCGCCCGCCAAGATACACGCACACCGGTGCGTATCGGCATCATCGCACTGGTGGCAAACATGGGATTTAGTTTGCTGTATGTATTGCCTATGCTATGGCTGAACATTGCCGGCCCACATGCAGGACTGGCGCTGGCGACCAGCACCTCAGCGTATTTGAATGCCGTCATGCTGTACCGGGGCTTACGCACACAGGGCGTCTATACACCGGGTGCAGGCTGGAAGCGTTTGTTAATTCAAACCGGGCTGGCCAATTTAGTGCTGGTCGGATTCTTATACTTTGTAACACCCGATACGAATTTCTGGCTTAACGGCGCGATGTTCGAAAGACTGGCATGGCTATTTGGCCTGATTGTCGGTGCCGGCATACTCTATGGTGCGATTTTACTATTAACCGGTTTTCGACCGCGTCAACTGCGGCATTAACGGCATGTCATAAATTGCAATATGAATGAATCAATATATGCATGCCCCTCCCTCACCCACCACCGGCTACCCGCCGGCGGTTCCCGGCTGCGCCCCCCTCGCTTCGCTCTCCCCGCGAGGGGAGACGACTGCACGGATGGCCAGCGATGTTCCAACATCGCTTTGGCATTTCCCACATCCATGTGGGTCACAGGAGGTACGCCTCCAAGGATGGAGGCGGTAGAGCGAAGCAGGAAGCCAGAGCCAAGAGCAACGCATGGAGCAGTTGCCGAGGGTAGGCATGTGTCGCTACGCGACTCCCACTTTAACGATATAATCCTCACTCCTGAACCTTATTACGTTACATGCAACTCATTCGCGGCCTCCACAATCTTCCAAAGCACGCGCCCTGTGCGCTCACTATCGGCAACTTTGATGGTGTGCATCGTGGTCATCAGGCTTTATTGCAACGGCTGGTGATTTCAGCGAGAGATCTGGGCCTGCCCAGTTGTTTGCTGAGTTTCGAACCCTTGCCTCAAGAGTTTTTTGCGCAGCACAAGGCACCACCTCGGCTGACACGTTTACGCGAAAAATGGAATGCTCTTTGTCCCTGTCATATTGATGAATTTTTATGCATGCATTTTGATAAGCAACTGGCCGAGCTTTCTGCTACAGATTTTATTCATTTCATTTTGCTTGAGAAATTAAACACACGCTATCTGCTGGTAGGTGATGACTTTCGATTTGGAAAAGATCGGCTGGGTGATTACAACATGCTCAAACAAGCCGGTAAGGAGCTGGGGTTTACAGTTGAAGATTCACCTAGCATTTGCCAGGGTGATACCCGTATTAGCAGTACCGCCATACGCGCTGCTCTCAGTAATAACCAACTTGCACTTGCTCAAAGTATGCTGGGGCGACCTTACCAGATTTGTGGCCGCGTGGCGCATGGTGACAAACGCGGGCGCACCATAGGTTTCCCCACCATCAATATCAAACTACGTCGCCATGCAACACCATTATCCGGCGTTTATGCGGTAAGCTTGCAGGGTATAGCACCCACTCCCCTTAAAGGTGTAGCCAATATTGGCAAACGTCCAACTGTAGATGGCATCAATCTGCAACTGGAAGTTCATTTATTTAACTTTGATCAAAGCGTTTATGGTCGCGAAGTCTGTGTTGAATTTCATCATAAATTACGCGACGAACAACACTTTGAATCATTTGATGCACTCAAACAACAAATCCAGCTAGACAGCGAACAAGCCCGACACTTTTTTGCTGCACAACCCAAAACGAGCTAAACCGTGGCAGATTACAAACACACTCTCAATCTTCCTGAAACGGAATTCCCCATGCGCGGCAACCTTGCGCAACGTGAGCCGCAAGTATTAAAACAATGGCAGGATAATAATCTTTATCAGCAAATTCGACAGGCCTGCGCCGGGCGGCCAAAATTCATTTTGCATGACGGCCCACCCTACGCCAACGGCAGCATCCATATTGGTCATGCCGTTAATAAAGTTTTAAAAGATATTATCGTTAAAAGTCGCACACTGGATGGCTTTGATGCGCCCTATGTTCCAGGATGGGATTGCCACGGCTTGCCGATAGAATTAAATGTGGAAAAAAAAATCGGCAAGGCCGGTGTAAAAGTGGATGCCCGCAGTTTTCGGAATCATTGTCGCGAGTATGCACAATTGCAAGTCAATGAACAACGTGAAGATTTTCAGCGTTTAGGTGTACTCGGTGACTGGCAAAATCCTTACCTCACCATGGACTATAAGTTTGAAGCAGACACGGTGCGTTCACTGGGCCGGATTATCGCCAACGGCCATTTACACAAAGGCAGCAAACCGGTGCACTGGTGCCTGGATTGTAGCTCTGCACTGGCCGAAGCAGAAGTGGAGTATTACGACAAAACATCGTCTGCAATCGACGTTGCATTTCGGGCTGTTGATAAAGATATTTTTTTCAAACAATTCCACGCAGAGAAAAATGCGCACGACCTGGCTGTGGTGATATGGACTACCACACCCTGGACCTTACCGGCCAACATGGCGGTTTGTTTACACCCGGAACTGGAATATGTATTGGTAAAAGCGCAATTACCTGCAGGCGAAATGAATCTGGTTCTGGCTGCGGCCTTGCATGAAGCCGCACTCGAACGTTACGCCGTAGAAAAATTCTCCGTCATTGGACGCTGTACCGGTGCAACACTTGAAAACATTAAATTACAACATCCATTTAATGACCGACAGGTACCCATCATTTTAGGTGACCATGTCACCACGGAAGCAGGCACCGGCGCGGTGCACACGGCACCCGGCCATGGCCAGGATGATTTTATAGTCGGCAAAAAATACCATCTCGACGTGTATAACCCAGTGGGAGCCAATGGTGTGTTTTTAGCCGACACGCCATTGTTTGCAGGCCAGCATGTGAATAAAGCCAATGACTCGATTATCGAAACACTGAAAAATAATCATGCGCTGCTGAAATTTAAAACCATTAAACACAGCTACCCGCATTGCTGGCGCCACAAAACACCGATTATTTTTCGTGCAACACCGCAGTGGTTTATCAGCATGGAACAGAAAAATCTGCGTGATCAGGCCATGCAAGCCATAAACAAAACACAATGGATGCCGGACTGGGGGCAAGCCCGCATAGTAGGCATGATCAACAATCGTCCCGACTGGTGTATATCGCGTCAACGCACCTGGGGTGTGCCGATTACACTTTTTGTAAACAAACAAACCAGTGAACTTCATCCCGGTACTGCTGAATTAATTGAGCGCATCGCACAAGGCATAGAGCAGCAGGGCATAGATTACTGGTTTGATCTGGATGCCGAACAGTTATTGGGTAATGACGCTGATCAATACGATAAGGTGAATGACACACTCGATGTTTGGTTTGATTCCGGTGTTACACATGCCTGCGTACTGGAACAACGAAACGATTTGCAGTTGCCCGCCGATTTATATCTGGAAGGCTCGGATCAACATCGTGGCTGGTTTCAATCATCATTGCTCACATCTGTTGCAATGAAGGGCGTTGCACCTTACAAGGCCGTGCTCACTCATGGCTTTACAGTCGATGCCGATGGCAAGAAAATGTCTAAATCCTTAGGCAATGTGATTGCACCCCAAAAAGTTTGCGATACGCTGGGCGCTGATATTTTACGTCTGTGGGTTGCTGCCACAAATTACAGCAGCGAAATGACAGTTTCAGATGAAATTCTTAAACGCATGGCCGATTCCTATCGTCGCATTCGTAACACGGCGCGGTTCTTACTGGCCAACCTCAACGGCTTTGATCCGGCTCGTGACATGATCGCGGCTGACAAAATGCTGCCACTGGATCGATGGGCTGTCGCGTTGGCCTATAAACTTCAGCAAGAGATCACCCAAGCCTTTCGCGAATATAACTTTCATTCCATCTATCAGGGCATACATAATTTCTGTTCGGTTGAGCTCGGTAGCTTTTATCTCGATATTATTAAAGACCGTCAATACACCACACAAACTAACAGTGTGGCACGACGCTCTGCGCAAACCGCACTATTCCACATAGTTGAATCGATGGCGCGCTGGCTGGCACCTATATGCAGCTTCACAGCAGATGAAATCTGGCACGCCATCCCGGGCGATCACACCAAAACCAGTGTATTCACAGCCCTCTGGTACGATAAATTATTTGATCTGGATAAAAACGAAAACATGAATTTCGATTTCTGGAATACCGTGTTACAAATTCGTTCACTGGTATCAAAAAAATTAGAAGAACTACGTGTAGCGGGCACTATTGGTTCATCACTGGAAGCAGAAGTTGATTTGTACTGCGATGAATTATTATTTAAACAGTTAAATGCGTTGCAGGATGAATTACGATTTGTACTCATAACCTCTTACGCGCGCCTGCAACCTCTGTCGGCAGCAACTACCGGGATAGATCTACAACTTGAAAGCGGGCAGAAACTACGCATTGCCGTCCGCGCTAGCACTCACCAAAAATGCGTACGCTGCTGGCACCTCCGCGAAGACGTAGGACAACATGCAGAGCACATTGAACTATGCGGACGATGCATCGATAATGTTACAGGCACAGGTGAAACTCGCAGCTATGCGTAAACAAACAAACTCAATACACCATTGGCTATGGATCGTTTTAGCGGTATTAATATTCGATCAAGCCACCAAATTATTGGCAGACAACCTACTGCATTATCTGCAACCTGTAGAACTTATGCCCATGTTTAATCTGACCCTGGTTTACAACAAAGGCGCCGCATTTAGTATTTTAAGTAACGCAGGGGGCTGTCAGCGCTGGTTCTTTATGGTGTTATCGTTTGCCGTCAGCATTG
>JANOOU010000275.1:0-1755 GCA_031421475.1 Gammaproteobacteria bacterium
CAGAGCTTCTGGGTGTGAGTCGTCCAACGCTTTATGATTTAATTCAAAAGCTGGATATCAAGTTACAAAATAGTTGATGCGTGGGGTACGCCAGAGTCGATCAGCTTATTTTTGCTATTGATCACAATAAGCACTTATCAAATACATAACTGTTAATGTATTATTAAATATCCGATTTAATGGGATTTGTTAAAAAACAATGTCAGATAAAAATATTGTAAAGCATAACGCCACCGTTACTCGTAGTCGTCGGGAGCAGCTTAATAAACATAAATCATTTGTTGTCTGGTTCACCGGGTATTCCGGCTCGGGTAAGTCAACATTGGCGCATACTGTTGAAGAGCAATTATATCTGATGGGTTACAGAACCTACGTTCTGGATGGTGATAACGTTCGTCATGGTTTGTGTGGTGATTTGGGATTCTCCGATAATGATAGAAAGGAAAATATACGAAGAATTGGCGAAATGGCCAAATTGTTTGTTGATGCAGGTATGGTTACCCTAGCGGCATTTATTTCACCTGCCGAAAAAGACCGGCAGTCTCTTAAAAATATGTTTAATGAGGGTGAGTTTCTCGAAATTTATTGTAAGTGCTCAATCGAGGAATGTGAGCGGCGTGATGTAAAGGGCTTGTATAAGAAAGCCAGGGAAGGAAAAATTGCAGATTTCACAGGTATAACGTCTACATATGAAGTACCAACAAACCCTGATTTGATTTTAGACACTTCAATAGACACACTGGATGCATGTGTTGCCCGCGTTATCGCTTACATAACACTAAAAAATAAATGAAGTGAGTGGTAATTTAGGCAGTTTTTGATTAAGTCGTCCTTCCCCAATGAAGCTCTGATTATTCAGATAGGATGGAGAAGTGTAGCTGTATAATTTCATATATTATCCAAGGAATCTCTGAAAATTTCAGGATGGAATTATTCAGAGCTTCCTTAAATTAAAGAATTACATATTATGAATATCCGTTTACTGTGGATTGTTTCGGGTCTTTTCGTCACTTCGCCTGTTTATGCCGCTGCCAGTATTGACGTAGTAGGTGTACCGCTGGAGTTTATTTTTTTTGCCTTAACGCTGCTAAGCGTCGCCGTGTTTCATCGCCATACCTTGTCGGTTGGCTTAACCGGCCTGGTGATCATTTCATTATATAAAATCGGATTCACCGGCTTTAACGAAGGCGATGGTGTATTGGGCTGGGTGTTGCATTTGCAACATGAGTGGGTGGTACTGATTAACCTGTTGGGATTATTACTCGGCTTTGCCTTGTTGGCGCGGCATTTTGAAGACAGTCATGTGCCCCATGTGTTGCCACGTTTTTTACCGGAAGACTGGAAGGGTGCATTTGTTTTGCTGGTGATGGTGTTTGTGCTGTCGTCGTTTCTCGACAATATTGCTGCGGCGTTGATTGGTGGCACGGTAGCAGCCAGTGTGTTTCGGCGGCGCGTACACATTGGTTATCTTGTGGCTATTGTGGCGGCGTCTAACGCCGGTGGTTCCGGCAGTGTGGTGGGTGATACCACCACCACTATGATGTGGATTCAGGGCGTGTCACCGCTGGATGTGTTGCATGCCTATGTTGCTGCCGTACCTGCCTTGCTGGTGTTTGGTGTGTTTGCAGCACGTCAGCAACATGCCTATCAGCCGATTTACCGTGATAGCAGCGCGGGCCAGCATATTGACTGGATGCGCATTGGTATAGTGGTGTGGATTTTACTCGCCGCTATCGTCACCAACGTGGTGGTGAA
>JANOOU010000276.1:0-2446 GCA_031421475.1 Gammaproteobacteria bacterium
CTGCAGTGATAGTGGTTATGCCGACAGTGCTGAGCATTTTTTCCATGGCATAAAGTTGTGTGCGCGAATCATCTACCAGCAGCACTCTAAGCCCTTTGAATAAACCGGAGGCCTCAATATTGGATATAACAGGGGGTTCAGCCGCCTTTTGGCGATTGAAGAAATTCATAAACAGGATATTTTTCATTACTCAATTAACCACTCTCACAGATAACAGAAACTTCAATGGCAGCAGGTTATCTCAAAACAAACTACCGACGATATTGCAAAAAAATATTACTCACCAGGAAAACGGATCGTAATTACCGGACGATTATGCCTATCTCTATGCGCCACCAGACTCAGCATGACTGGCTCAGGCTGACGACGGCCATCCACCGCCGCATTCGGCACGCGATAAACACGAAAATCATATTGCAGATCTTCACTTCTGCCATGTAATGCGCTTGCAGCCATAAACAACACATGGCGTAAACGCTGTAAAACAGTCAGCTCATCAAATGATTTATCTTCTGTATTGCCTAAATCGACACAGTCTTTCCATACCGACACGGACATATATACAGGGCGCCGAAAGTTAAATAACCGTGCTGTGCTGGTAACATCCCGCAAATCAGGATTTTCAGCCGTTTCGAGTTGATAATCGTCTTCAGGATACATTGCAGATACAGTATTAGTGTTGTTCATTGGGATGTTTAATCGTTATGACAGGTTGATTACCCGTATCGTGCTCCGCCAGCAACATCAGAGTTGTGATTTCCGGATAACGGGATTGTTGGTTATTGGGCACGCGGTGAATACGAAATTCGCATGCCATATCTTTTATACGACCGTGCAAGGCACTCGAAGCCATGAACAACACATGGCGTAATCTTTGCAACACAGCCAGCTCATCCATTTGACCAGATTGCTCGGCTATCTCAACGCAATCCTGCCAAACCGCTTCTGTCATAAATACCGGACGACTGAAGTTAAATAGTCGTGCAGTACTGCTTACATCTCTCAGTGCTTGTTTTGCCAAAGCTTGCTGAATGTTTTGCATGATAGAGCCACCGACCTATTGTAGAAAAAGAGTGTAATAGCTGGTTGTACATCCCTATGTTAATCCCGTCACAGAATTCCCTATGCTTCCAGTTACTGAAAAT
The DNA here is from genome assembly GCA_031421475.1 of Gammaproteobacteria bacterium. GTDB lineage: Bacteria > Pseudomonadota > Gammaproteobacteria > SZUA-229 > SZUA-229 > JACPVK01. Next base: position 1,146 of record JANOOU010000276.1, read on the forward strand.
TCATGTCGCCAAATTTACAGCTCGCTTATCTTAGAAAAAACGAGCTGATTTGTTTAGACCCAACACGGGTATCCATGCGTTATTTACTGTTCATAACCTTACTAATCTGACAGATGGTGAATATGTCCTAACCCGTATGGGTGAGCTTTACTCGCACGCATCCGACAATTCAATTTCTTCTGCTACTCCCATCGCATCCAGCAAGTCTCTTAGCACAGCATCCAGATAAGGCTCCAGAACTTGCGCAGCGAGCTTTTGTACATCGACATGTTCTATCCAGCCAAACAGTGATACGCGCAATTGATCGCGATTACGCACAGTGTGCACAACATCAAACACCAGCCGTCGATACTGTTGCAAGGATGGTGTTACACCAAGCTGTTCGAACAATTTCGTCAACGCAGCCACCCACAATGCAGCGCCCTCATCCAGACCGAGATCGGTTAGTGATGGCATTCCACCCGCTTGAGATTGCGCACTGATCCAAATTTTGTAACTGTGCTGTTGCAGTGAGTGATATATCGGTTCGGCCGATATCAAATAAATTTGCAGATTACTCACATTGGCATAAAAACGCACATCGCTATAAGCCCAGACGTTACTCTTGATAAACTCAAACAAGCGAATGTGTTCGCGAAACGGTGATAGATGTAATTGATCAAGTATTAATACCGTTTTTTCAGCCTCACTGAGTGCACAGGCCTCGGTCATAATCCGATCGAAAGCAGACGTCGGCGGCTCGGGTGGTAACTCTTCACCGTCATGCACACGCAATATCTGCGGCATCCTACTTTCGGTTCCAAATTCGAAATACAACACATGCCGAATATCCAGCGCTTGCGCCAACGCATGAGCAAAAGCAGTACGCCGTCGGCCTGCATCGCCTGCAATATTCAGGCAGCGTAGAAATTGTGTAGGATTAGCAAGAAAACACTGCACGGCGTAATCATGATTTTCCGGCGAATCAAATCCGTATTCGGCAAGCTTGTCTTGGAGTAACGGCATCGAATCAGTTCTTAAAAAATATTGTCAAGGGCGCCTTTAAAAATAGTAATTTTTTCGTGAGGGCAAGGAAGCACCGCGCACACGACTGCATGGAAGGCCAGCGATGTTCCAACATCGCTTTGGCATTTCCCACATCCATGTGGGTCACAGGAGGTAGAACGAAGCCGGGAGCCAGAGTCGAGAACCGCAGTGTATAAGTCAACCATGAGGATTCGAGCACGGAGGTTATATACAGGATGTATTGTATGCCGATTTTGCAGGAGCAAAAATCGGTGACGCAGCCATCGCGGAAAAAG
>JANOOU010000277.1:0-6092 GCA_031421475.1 Gammaproteobacteria bacterium
TGACAAATCGGCATGGATATTACGTTCGTGAAATTCATCAAAAATAACCAGCGCGACATCGGCCAGCTCGGGATCGGATTGCAACAACCGCGTCAAAATGCCTTCTGTCACCACCAGTATTTTGGTCTGCTTGCCAAAACAGCGATCGGCGCGAATCATATACCCCACGGGGTTACCGACTTCTTCGACCAACAAAAACGCCATACGAGCCGCCGCATTACGCGCTGCCAGCCGCCGCGGTTCCAGCATGATAATTTTTTTGTCTTTTACCCAGGGCTGGTCCAGCAATGCAATCGGCACGGCCGTGGTTTTACCGGCACCGGGCGGCGCCTGCAAAATCAAGCGATTATGTGTGCACAAGGCTTGTTGTATGGCAGGTATAACCTGTGTAACGGGAAGATCAAACATGGAGGCCATAATATCCCAAGATTTCAGCCTGACGGATACAACATTTAAAAAATACTATAAGGGCGCCTCTAAAAATAGTAATTTTTTCGTGAGGGCAAGGAAGCACCGCGCGGAGAACCGCAGTGTATAAGTCATACATGAGGATTCGAGCACGGAGCTAACGCAGCCATCGCGGAAAAAGTGCATTTTTAGAGGTGCCCATAAGAGAGAACGCGAATAAACTTGAATGCACGCACATTAACGACGCTCTGCTGTGTCAGCGCATCTGATTCCCTATTATAAATTTGCAATGAGCTGGATTTATTGGTGCCGCTGTGGATTAATGCGCCCAACAAACGTCTACTCAGGAAATTTTCTCCGGTATGGATGTTATCAATCCAGCTTAACAAGCGAGGTCAACCATGCGGCCCATAACATTGATAGTACTGGCTAGCTATTTATTGCTCGCTGCTTGTGCTTCGCAAACCAAGCCCAGCGGAGGCTGGTACCTGCTTAAATGGATAGAACAGCCTGGCAAGCGTGGCCCCTCTACCCATGCGGATGCAGCTGATCAGATACAATTTGAAAAGGTGGGCGCTTATACAGAAACAGAGGATGCCGCATCATTGGCTCAACAGACCAGCATCATTCAGGAAGGCGATCTGGTCGCGTATCGCAAGAGTCTCGGCCACGCTACTGTCCAAGTGCTCACTGGCAATATTAATGATATTGCCTACCAGGTTTTGCGCTATGGCCACCTGGCCATTGTTGTGCGTGACCCCGATGGTTCCGGCGCATTACGTTTGTTCTCCAGCCAGAGTTTTGAAGGCCCCAATACCAAAGAAGGGTTGGGCACACTAAAAGAACATGACTGGGATGTATATCGCCTGAATCAATGGCCGCGCATGAACACACAAAGACTCTCAGAATTTGTAAAACTCTCGCGTGAAAAAGCGGGTAAATGGAATGGCTATGATTTCAGCGGCATGTTCGGCCTGTGGAACGCCAATCTTACACCACGCAAACCGGATGAAATCGGCCAGGAATATATTTGCTCTTCAGTCGTTGTAACAGCACTGTACTACGCCGGTATTGAGCTCGACGCCATACAACGCGGCGGCGTGCTCGACCTGGTTTCGCCGCAACAAGTTGTATCGAGCCGGGGACGCGTGGTGGACTTACCAGATCTTACGCTGAGTTTGGAATGTGACAACTGTTGAAAAAGCACCATTCGAGTCTGATGTTAAAATTATTAAGTTAAGGATATTTCCCTCCCCCTTTGAGGGGGAGGGTTAGGGAGAGGGTGTTTTAAGTACCTGAAATTTCTCACCCTCTCCCCAGCCCTCTCCCGCCAGCGGGAGAGGGAGCCTTAAATTTTTTCCTTAACTTAATGGCATTGGCCCTGAGGCCTTCGACTTCGCTCAGGACAGGCTTGTCGAAGGGCTGTGCTTCGACAGGCTCAACACGAACGGACTCGCGAATAAACCTGACCGGATCAATAAAATACTTATCGCTGCAACAGTTTTTCAAAATCATCCGCTACTACCGGCTTTGAAATTAAATAGCCTTGTATCATCTGGCAGCCGTGTTTTTTTAAAAACTCATATTGCACTTCGGTTTCTACACCTTCGGCAACCACTTCAAGATTCATGCTGTGTGCCATGGCGAGCACGGCTTTGGCGATGGCGCCGTTGCTGCCATCCTCGCCTATGTTTTTAACGAATGAGCGATCTATTTTTAATACATCAAGCGGGAATTGATGTAAATAACTAAGCGATGAATAACCGGTGCCAAAATCATCCATCGATAAATTAACGCCGAGTTTTTTGAGTTGATGTAATTTACGAATGGAATTATCTGCATCCTGCATGGCGATGGTTTCGGTGATTTCCAGGTCGATATACTTTGCATCCAGCTTGTAGGTTTTTAACAGGACAGGTATTTGCTCTAATAAATCATCCTGTGAAAATTGTCGTGCCGACAAATTAATACCGACGCGTAGCACATGCCCCTGGGAAAACCAGATGCTGGTTTGTCGCATCGCTTCTTCCAGCACCCAACTACCGAGTTGGCGGATGAGCCCGGTTTCTTCTGCCAGCGGAATAAAGCGTATGGGTGGAATTAATCCGTGTTCGGGATGATGCCAGCGTACTAGCGCTTCCATGCCTACAATTTTACGTGTGGCCACATCCACTTGTGGTTGATAATACAGTTCAAGTGCATTGTTATCCAACGCCGTACGCAAATCATTTTCCATGCGCAGGCGATCATGTACCCGGCGATTCAAGTCGGTGGTATAAAAACATTCCTGATTACCCCCTTGCGTCTTGGCCTTGCGCATGGCTGCATTGCCGCATTTAAGCAACTCACCGGCATCAATACTGTCATCCGGGAACAAGGCTATACCCATGCTGATGCTGATGTACACCTGCTCGCCCGGCAAGGTAAATTTATTTTCATTTAAAGACCTGCGAATATTCCGGATCAAATCGTTAACTTTATTGAAATCGGAATAACTCTCTAACAATATGGCAAACTCATTGCCGCTAATCCTGGCGATGGTGTCACCCTCTTGTACAAAGTTACGCAAAAAACCGGCAAATAAAACCAGCAAGGTATCACCGGCATCATGGCCCAGGGTGTCGTTAATCAATTGAAAGCGATCAATATCCAGCACAATTAACGCGACTTTATTGCCGGATGAATCCGCCACTTTCATGGCATGGTTCAATCGATCATTCAGTCGAAACTGGTTTGGCAAATCGGTTAACTTATCATGATAGGTTTGATATTCGATCTTGTCGCGCGCCTGTTTCATTGCGGTTACATCTTGCACGGTTCCCAGTACATAACATGTCTTTCCCGTTTCATCCAGGATGACTTCGGCTTGCTGAAATAAATAACGTTCGGCGTGTTTATTTACTTTAATGCGATGATGCAATTCAAATCGCTGGCCGACATCACGCGCCTGAAGCAATGCGTGATGCACCATATCGCGCTCTTCTTCAACAACAGAAGCAAGCAATGTTTGCAAATCGACGTTCTGGTTACTCGAGTCCATGCCCAGCATACGCAGCACATCGGGTGGAATTAAAAAATAATCATTACGCACATCCCAGTCCCAATAGCCAAGCCTGGCGACATGCATGGCATGGCGAATACGCAGCTGATTTTTACGCAAATCGAAATCCAGATTACGCGTGTGCAAGGCGTAACGCACACGCTGGCTGAATAAACTCCAGTTAATCGGCTTGGTAATGAAATCGGTGGAACCTGCATCAAATGCATGCTCAACCGATGTGACATCGTCAAGCCCGATTAGCATAATAATGGGAACCGTGCGCTCGGGATCGAGCTCACGCATGGCGGCACAGGCTGCAGAACCATCCATTACCGGCATCATCGCATCCAGCAACACCAGATCCGGATGCAATTTACGAAACAGCTCCACCGCCTCAACACCGTTAACCGCTTCTACCACATCGTAAGACTGATCTTTTAACGATTTTTTGAGCATGGTGCGAATCACTACATCATCGTCCACTACCAGCAGCAGAGGTGTTTCGCGCTCGGTTACAATGAATTCGATGTGTGTGGTATCCGTCATAGCGGGATATTAGTCCGATAAGTGCTAATAAATTTTGTTACAAACCGTGATTCTGTTTTTAACTTATTGATCCAGCCAGGTGTATTCGCGAGTCCGTTCGTGCTGAGCTTGTCGAAGCACAGCCCTTCGACAAGCCTGTCCTGAGCGAAGTTGATGGGCTCAGGGGCGAACGATATTCATGTTTAAATTGTGCCGGATCAATAAACAAAAAGTTTTGTCGCAAAGATTCGAAAGCCGAAAAAATATAACATTATAAAACTTCGCGCGCTTTGCGACTTTACGTCAATTTTCCTCCTGATGTCACATCCCTCGAGCCAAATCTTTCTTGATATCTTCAATCGCTTCTATGCCTACCGAAATCCGAATCAAACCGTCTGCAATGCCGGCCGCCGCACGTTGTTCGGGTGTCAGGCGGCCATGGGTGGTCGTGGCCGGATGCGTGATAGTGGTTTTAGTATCACCCAGATTGGCCGTAATCGAAACCATGCGCGTGGCGTCTATCAGTTTCCAGCCGGCATCTTTGCCACCTTTTAATTCAAACGACACAATGCCGCCAAATCCACTTTGCTGTTTTTTTGCCAGCGCATGTTGGGGATGACTTTCCAGGCCCGGGTAATACACTTTCGCCACCGCCGGTTGTTGTTCCAGCCAGCGCGCCAGTAGCAATGCGTTTTCACAATGCGCTTTCATGCGCAGCGGCAAGGTTTCCAAACCTTTTAAAAACACCCATGCATTAAACGCACTCAAGGTGGGGCCGCAGGTGCGTAAAAAACCATACACATCGGTACCGACTTTGTCTTTTTTACCTAACACCGCACCACCCATGCAACGACCCTGGCCATCCAGATATTTGGTGGCCGAATGAATAACAATATCGGCACCCAGCTCCAGTGGCCGTTGTAACACCGGTGTGCAAAAACAATTATCCACCGCCAGCAAACAACCGTGCTGGTGCGCCAAATCAGCCAATGCACGAATATCGGCGATTTCTGTTAAGGGATTGGAAGGCGTTTCCAGAAAAAATAATTTGCTATTGGGTTTAATCGCCGCACGCCAGGCCGCCACATCCACCAAATCAACAAAACTGGTTTCAATACCAAACCTGGCCAAATAATTATTAAACATCACTGTGGTGGTGCCAAAAATACTGCGTGATGAAACAATGTGATCACCCGCTTTTAACAAGCCCATGCAGGTGGCCAATATAGCCGCCATGCCGGATGCGGTTGCCACACAGGATTCCGCACCCTCCATTGCTGCCAAACGTTCTTCAAACACGCGTACAGTGGGATTGGTAAAACGCGAATAAATATTTCCCGGCTCGGTACCGGCAAAACGTGCCGCCGCTTCCGCTGCGGAGCCAAACACAAAACTCGATGTGAGAAAAATCGGTTCACTGTGTTCATTCTCATGTGTGCGCACCTGGCCTGCACGTACCGCCAGTGTTTCCAGTTCATACTCTTCAAATTCGTTCATGGCTATTTCCCAGGGTTCAATAATGTCAACTTCACAACCGACTTCAATCAAATCAAACAATTCAATCACATCTGCATTACACATGCGAATACAACCATGCGAAACCGGCGTGCCAATTAAATGTTCTTCCGGCGTGCCGTGTATATAAATGTAACGATCATGGGAGTCGATTTCGCCGCCCTGATTACAACCTGGCTCCAGGCCCGCCAGCCAGAGTATACGGCTGGTGATCAGGTCTTCTGGCAATACCACCTGTGCTCGCCGTAAATCATCGAGCACGCCTTGTGGCTGACGCCCAATAAATACCTGGTTACATGCTGCACCCTCACCAACTTTTTCTGCAACGCTATGTTTACCCAGCGGTGTACAAAAACTACCGCGTTGATTACCGGTGCCAAATTTTGAGGTCGATACGGGATACCGGTGCAATAATTTGGCATCCCGGTAAAGTGACAGTTGTTGCTGACGAATATTGATGATGAGTTGATCAGGCATACGCTAAACTTTAGTTCCCATGCCGCTATGTTATGCTCAATTCATGCCTGATTCAAAATTAAGCTGCGGTTTATTTCTGGTTTTCAGGCTACCCATGATCCGGGCCGATCATGTCAGTGGCGCCTGG
>JANOOU010000278.1:0-4807 GCA_031421475.1 Gammaproteobacteria bacterium
GCGTTTTTTTGAAAAACAGATTCAAGGGCAGTTTATGAAATCACGTTTCAAGGGCGAACTGGATCAGCGTTTGTTTTTATTTGGTTTGTTAAGCGATACTTCGGTACAAATACTCATGAATAAAATGAAAATATTAGCCCAAGAATTTACCGAACTGCACCGGCAAGATAGCAGCCTGCCGCTGGCCAGGCGCCACAATATTGGTTTTATGCTCGCCATGCGTCCCTGGGAGCTGGATGTTTTTCAGCCATTGCAGCGCAAATCCGCCGACAAAGTATAATCCTACGCAACTTGACGGTGAGTAATCTGCTAACAATCACTTCACCATGTCTTTTCTGACCTGACGCAAGCAGAATCCATCAACACATTACATTCCAGGAGTTAACATGTTTAAATTTATTTTGCGCGGCCTGCTGCGTATCCTGTACCGGGTAGACGTAAAAGGTCAGGAACACCTTAAACAGTTCAGCGCGCGCACCGTTGTTATTGCCAATCACACCTCGTTTCTCGACGCCCTGTTGTTTTATGCCTTTCTGCCGGTGCCCGCCACCTTTGCTATTAACACCTATATTGCGCGCAGCCGGGTGGGAAGAATCGCTGCGCATTTTTGTGATTTGTTTCCACTGGATCCCTCCAACCCGCTTTCCATACGCTCATTAATACGCCGGGTGGAACAAGGTGGCTGTGTGGTGATTTTTCCGGAAGGCCGCATCACTGTCACCGGCGCTTTAATGAAAATCTACAACGGCCCTGGCCTGGTGGCGGAACGCACCCAGGCTAATATATTGCCGATACGCATCGACGGTGCACAATACACACCGTTTTCACGTTTACGCGGCCGTGTACGGTTACGCTGGTTTCCAAAAATTACGTTAAATGTACAGGCACCACGCCAATTACAAATTGACGAAAAATTACGCGGCCGCAAACGCCGTGAACAGGCCGGACGTTTGCTCACCGATTTAATGACCGAAATGGTTTTTGAAACCACCAACAAAAACCTGACACTGGTTGAACGTTTGCTCGATGCACGTCGCATCCACGGGGGCAAACACATCGTTGCCGAAGACATCAATCGCACGCCGCTGAATTACAACATGCTCATCACCAAATCGGTGGTGCTGGGTAAACAGCTGGCAAAACGTAGCAACAAAAATGAAGCCATAGGCGTGTTGCTGCCCGGCACCCTGGCAACGGTTGCCACCTTCTGGGGATTGCAATTTTACGGCCGCGTACCGGCCATGTTGAATTACACCGTGGGCGCACAGGGCATGTTGTCGGCCTGTGCCACGGCAAAATTACAACGTATGGTGACCTCGCGTCGTTTTATTCAGCAAGCAAAACTGGAAGCCGTGGCGACCGAACTGGAACAGACTATTGAATTAATTTATCTGGAAGATATCGCCGCCACCATTAGCCGTTTCGACAAACTCATCGGCCTGCTGCAAAGCCAGAGTGATGGCTGCTTGTTACGCCTGGCCAAACGTAATCCCGCAGAACGCGCTGTTATTTTGTTCACCTCCGGTTCAGAAGGCACACCCAAAGGTGTGGTGTTATCGCATCACAATTTATTGTCCAACATTCAACAGTTATTATCGCGCATTGATTTTAACGCGCATGATATTGCACTCAATGCCTTACCGTTGTTTCATTCATTCGGCATGACCGCCGGCATGTTATTACCGCTAACATCCGGTGTACGCGTATTTTTCTATCCCTCACCGCTGCATTATCGTGTCGTACCCGAAGTGGCCTACGACATTAATGCCACGATTTTATTTGGCACCAATACCTTTCTCGCCGGTTACGCACGATTTGCCGACGCCTATGATTTTTACAGTGTGCGTTACGTCTTTGCTGGTGCCGAAAAATTACAGGACGATGTGCGCCGCATCTGGCAGGACAAATTCGGTGTGCGTATTTTTGAAGGTTATGGCACCACCGAAACCAGCCCGGTACTGGCCGGTAATTCCCCCATGGCGAATCGTGCCGGCACCGTCGGTAAATTAATGCCCGGCATGGAATATCGATTACTCAAAATTGCGGGACTGGATGAAGGCCAGCGCCTGCAAGTACGCGGCCCGAATGTCATGATGGGTTATTTATTGAATAATAATCCCGGTGTGCTGGTGCCGCCAGTTACCGAACTCGGCGAAGGCTGGTACGACACCGGCGACATCGTCAATATTGATGCCGAAGGCTTTGTAAAAATTTGTGGCCGCGCCAAACGCTTTGCCAAAATTGCTGGCGAAATGGTGTCACTCACGTCTGTTGAAGTACTTGCCAGCAAAACCTGGCCCAATGCTTTACATGCCGCGATCGCCATTCCTGATGCACGCAAAGGCGAGCAAATTATTTTACTCACCACCGTAGCCGGTGCCGAGCGTTCAACGTTGTTAGCGCAAGCGCAAACCGATGGCATTGCAGAAATCAGCGTGCCACGTCAAGTCATACACATCAACAACATGCCAGTACTGGGCACCGGCAAAATTGATTATGTATCTGTAACCAAACTGGCCGGTACATTATTATGAATCGCGACATTTACCGTGTACTCGGCACACAATTTTTAACCGCCTTTGCCGATAATGCGGTGCTCTTCACCGCTATCACCCTGGTGATGCAACACACGCAAATGGGCGACTGGTATATACCGGCACTGCAAGCTTCTTTTCTGGTGGCCTATGTCATCTTTGCACCCTGGGTGGGACGCCTGGCCGACGCCCAACCCAAACGAAAAATATTATTGGGCGCCAACGCCATTAAAGCCATGGGTACGGTTTTATTATTAATGCAAATTGATCCGTTAATTGCGTATGCCGTGATTGGATTAGGCGCGGCCACTTACAGCCCGGCCAAATATGGCATATTGCCAGAACTGGTAGACGAAAAAACGCTGGTTAAAGCCAACGGCTGGATTGAAGGCTCAACCATACTTGCAATTTTAGGAGGTACAGTTGTCGGAGCCATGCTCGCTGAATATTCAATTAATATGGCACTGCTTTTAATCATTGGTTTGTATGCAGCATCCGCATTGATTGCCTTAACCATTAAACATAAATTAATTGCTGGCGTGAGCAGTGGCCCTGCACTGCAAACTTTTTACAAGCAAATGCACGGTTTACTGGCAACGCCACGAGCACGCTTTGCAACGCTGGGTGTCAGTTTATTTTGGGCGGCGGCCACAGTATTACGGGTGTTACTGGTGGCCTGGGCGCCAGTCGTGTTGCTGCTGCATTCCACCACTGATATTGCCATGCTTACGCTGTTCGTTGCGATCGGCATTGCTGTGGGTTCTGTATTGGTACCGCGATTAATTCCCATGGCGTATTTACGACGTGCGCGTTTGGCAGCCTACGCCATGGGCGCTGTGATTGTACTTTTGGCAACAATAGATAACATCTGGCTGGCACGTATCGCATTATTCAGCGCCGGTATTTGCGGCGGACTATTCGTAGTGCCGATTAATGCAGCCCTGCAAGAAATTGGCTACAAAACGATAGGCAGTGGCGGCGCTGTGGCCATTCAAAATTTCTTTGAAAATTTAACCATGCTGCTGGCAGCGGGCTTATATGCAATCATCGCCGGTGCCGGTGTCAATCCGGTAGCCACCATGATGGGGCTGGGTATCATTGTAATGATAGCAACAACTTTTATTTCATGGCGTCTGCCACGTGATACAGGTGTGTTACTGGAAAAACAGGAACTAAAAGAAAACGCAAATGAACGCAAATGAACGCAAATGGAAAATCTGCATCTTGGATTCCCCCACCCTAACCCTCCCCCGTCAAAGGGAAGGAAAAAAGTAAGAGCATTTATTTGCGTTTATTTACGCTTTTGTCTGAATAATCTGAAAGCGTTAGCCTAAATGCCAACCTACAACAGCACACAATCCTATCCCAAAAAATCATTCGCTTTTATTTGCGTGATGCACATGGATGTGCGAATGCCGCAAACGCAGGAGGCGTTAGCGCGGCGCATTTGCGTTTTCGTTTAAATTTTCCGGCACAACACTTTCTACCAGCGGATACACGACCCGCTCGCATGCTGTTGCATAAGCCATGCCCTTGAGAAATGACCGGCGTGCGGTACCCGCCTCAATAGCGGCGCTAACCTCTTTTGAATAACGTTCAGCACCGCTAAGTTTACGTACCCAGCGGCGGTATGGCACCACGCCTTCGGTTACACCGCGCAACACACCGATTGCCGCCCTGCCCACTGCCACACTGCCGCGTTCAACCAAATCCTGTTTGGCGCGTGTATTGACTACATCCAGATCCGGGCCCAACACCATCTCCAGTGCAATTATTTCGCGTGACAAACCATCGCAACTTAAATTCTCAGGCGCGGCATAGGGGGCTTTTTGCGCGTCGATTAATATCGACGGAATTTCGGCGTGTACCAGATTTAAATCATTCAACGGCGTAATCGCTGCATTTTCCATATCTGCCCGGGCTTTAAGTAAATTCGCGTCGCGGATAGCTGTTTTTTCATGTGATGCAGGATTGGATGAACAGGCAGTGAGAAAGCCCGTTAGCATAAGTAAAACCAACACCGTTATTATTTTTGAACACACGCAATCTACCTCATGACTTGATCAGTATACTTGTTATGAAACTTGTATTAATCCACTTTTATTTGCGTGTACAGGTGGACGGATATTTTTTAATCAAAAACCCTCGCGGGCAGGTAGCCCGCCCTACAAACGCATAACACCTTGTAATTTGTTATTCTGATCAAAGCTGATTTTAAAACGCCCGTGGATGCCATCATGGCCAACAAATTTTTGCAGTGCATTCGCCGGAAA
>JANOOU010000279.1:0-2846 GCA_031421475.1 Gammaproteobacteria bacterium
AACGCAAAATCGCCTGCGTGCTGTCTTCGCCCAAGGTGTATTCCACAGTGAGCACACTCAAACCCGGGCTCGACATCGAGTACACATGTTTAACGCCACTGATTTCTGACAACGCCTGATCGGCCGGCACACTAACCAGGCTTTCCACTTCGCGCGCCGACGCACCGGGAAACGCGATAAACACATTGGCAAACGTCACATTGATTTGTGGCTCTTCTTCGCGTGGTGTAACGAATACTGCAAACACACCCAGCAACAGACCCAACAGCGCCAGCAGAAACGTAATTTCAGTTTGCAAAAAAGCGCGCGCAACACGGCCGGAAAAACCCAGTGGTTTTGCTTCTGCGGGCTCAGCGTTCGGCGATTTGTTATTCATGTTTTATTGACTGTTGTTTCAGCGCCACCACGGCAACCTGCGGATCAACAAACACCTGTTCGTTAATTGACAGACCGGCGTGAATAATTTGTTTGCCCGCGTCAACGCGACCGGCACGCACTTGGCGCAGGGTTATACGACCATCACTCTGCCGCACATACACCGCCGTTAACTCCCCACGATGCACCACAGATGTTTCAGGCACCCGTAATGACAACACGTCGCCGGTGACAAAATTGACCGTGACCAGCATGCCCGGGAACAAACCTTCAACACCTTTGGGTAAATCGATGCGCGCCGTGAAGCCATGCGTTAATTCATCTGCATACGAAAATACGGTGATTTTATCGGACAGGATTGGTTGACCGGCAACAACGTCGACCAAGGCTTTTTTGTGACGGCGCACGGCCGTTACCAGGGTTTGTGGCACATCCACCACCACCCGTAACTGGTCGAGTGTTATGCCGCTCACCAAAGGCGAGCCGGGGCGCACCGATTCGCCCACCTCAATATGGCGTTTGGTCACGATGCCACCGTAGGGTGCGCGAATCAGCGTGTATTGATAATTTTCTTCCGCGCTGCTAACACGGGCGCGCGCGGCAGTAAGCCGTGCATCGGCGGTTTTTTGTGCAGCCTGCGCTTGTTCCAGTGCAGCCTTGGCCACCAGCTGGCGGCCAAACAGTTCACTCATACGTTTGAATTCATTTTGTGCCCGATCAGCCTCGGCCTGGGCTTCGGCCAAACCGGCCGTAGCCAGACTCACATCCGCCTTTTGTTGTTCATTACGCAAACGCGCCAGCGGTTCACCCTTGGCCACCAGATCATTTACATCCACATACAACTCAGCAATGCGCCCCGCCGTTTGCGCCGTCATCGTGGCCTGATGAATCGCCTCAACACGGCCGGTCAACGGATGCAATTGCGGCATGCTCAATTGCTCCACCACCACCGTCGCAGCATCCGCCAGCACGCATACCGGCCAGCATAAAACCAGACAGATTAACGTCTTCATCTTTCACCTTTACCTGATCACAAAATCAATATTATCCCGCAAACAGTCCCCAGACACCCCTGAATAAGTCAGAAATTCCTAACGAAAAATAAAAATCACATTTTTGTTGTTCGTACTCTGAGAACGCCAGAGCCATCCCCAGATCCGGTCCGGGGATGGCGTTACTCAGCGCTTCCTTAAATCCACTACACACTGTGTGAAGTTTTATTAAACTACGTGTATGCTTACCCTAACATTGTTTCCGGGAAATTATATCCATGCCTATCAACAAACTATTCATCATTACATGGCTAGCCCTCACCCCTGCCCTGGCGGCGGCAGCCATATATAAATGGGTGGATGAACAAGGGAACGTACAGTATTCGTCTGAAAAGCCACGGGATGCCGAGGCGGAAAAAGTGCGAGTCAACACCCAACCGCCGGTTGACAGATCGACCTATCGCAAACCCGGCCAGGACGATGCCAAAGCAGACGACACCGCAAAAAAAGATGCCGAAGACAACAAAACCAAAACACCTGCAGAAAAACGTGCGGAATATGCCAAAAAAGCGGAAAGCGATAAAATAAAAAAAGAATTGTGCGCAGAAGCCCGCCAAACATTACAAACCATTGAAGGCACGGCGCGGGTTCGTGTTGAAGGTGAAGATGGCGCCATCAGCTACCTGAACGAAGCTGAAATCGCCTCGCGTAAAAAATCGGAACAAGATCGCGTCAACAAATATTGTAAATAATGCAACAGCCAGAGACGTTACCCCCCATCACTACTGCAACGCTTGACCACGGCTGGATATGGTTACGTGATGGCTACCGGCTATATATGCAAAGCCCGATCAACTGGCTGGTGATGTGCGTTATGTTCATAGTGGGACTATTGATTTTTTCATTCATCCCGCTGCTGTCGCTACTGGTGCAAATAATCGTACCGGGAATCACTGCCGGCCTGATGCTCGCCGCGCACACATTGCAGCGCGGAGTACGTATCAACCCGGGATATTTACTGGCAGGCTTTCGTCGAAATCGCAATGAATTATTGTTGCTCGGCGCTATCAGTCTTATCGCCAACACCCTCATTATGATAGTAACCTCGCTCTTGCTTGGCTTGTTCACCAACACATCCATTATAGAAATCATCAACAATCTTCAACCCGGCGTTGTGCCCGATGAAAAAATGCTCAATGATTTATTTTATCTGGCAATACTATTGGCAACGCTCACCCTGCCACTGATAATGGCACTTTGGTTTTCGCCTGCATTGATTGTACTCAATGATCTGAAAGCCTGGACCGCATTCAAACTCAGCTTCAAGGCCTGCCAACACAACATAATCCCTTTTATAGCTTACGGACTGGTTAGTGTCGGCTTTATTATCCTCGCCACACTTCCATTTGGATTGGGGTTAAGGATCCTGACACCGGTGATATTCATCGCACTCACTCCCGCACTATTTTGTTCGATGTA
>JANOOU010000280.1:0-6577 GCA_031421475.1 Gammaproteobacteria bacterium
CGTACCGGCCAGCCAGGGACGCTGGGTTTTGTCGGTACGCCACTTTACCTTGTGTTGATCCAGCCAGATCACATTGCCGATCGCATCGCAGGCCAGGCCCCAGTTGTAATTATCCACCAGCAAAATATGACTGAAGCGCTGTGAGGGGGTGAGATCAATGCTGCTGTGACGGTTTTCCGGCAGCACCATTAAGGCTGTGTCTATAACTTTGACGTGAGCTTCGTGACTCTGCACCAATCCCAGATACCATTGGGTCTTGCTGGGTGTCTGGGTGATCTTGTCGGTCCAGGGCATCACGCTGTTGAGTTTTACCAGTGGCACCGCCAGCGTTAAACCGGACACCTTGAACAACAAACACTGAAAAGGCGCTGCCGCCCAATCTGGAACAGCCGAGGTTTGAACAGCTGGGGCTGGAACAGCCGAGGTTTGAACAGCCGGGGCTGGAACGACCGCCCTGATCTGTGGTGGAATCACACTTGTTTTAGTGACGGCCTGCGTCATCAATATCGATGGCGCGACCGGCACCTGAACCACCGGCGCCGCATCGACTTCAGCCATTAATTGCGCCAGATTGCGCAATTTAACCGGTTTTTCTTCCATTGCCGTTTTTTGAACAACGGGCGTCGCATGCGATTCCCGCAACAAGGCATTCAGATAATCTGCCATGGCCTGTTGCGCTTTATCGGGTGCCGGGCTCACAACGCATCGCTCCCTGTAGCCATAGTCTCCAGCTGTTTTTCGCCCAGTAAAAAATCCAGTAAATTAGAATAGGCACGGCTGCCACGGCAACTCGGACGCTCAATGGTCAGCGGCGCACCGTGGCTGCTGGCATCACGAAATTGTGTGTCGATAGGAATTAATCCATCCCAAATTGATGTGCTGTAAGTACTGCGTAATATTTTCAAAGTGTCTATTGATGCATTCAATCGCTGGTCATAAAAAGTGGGCACAATAGTTTGAATAATATTTTGTTTGCGCGCTTTCTGAATCATGTTCAAGGTATTTGTCATACGTTCCAAACCTTTCAACGCCAGAAATTCAGTTTGCACCGGAATTAACAAACGTTCGCAGGCTGCCAGGGCATTCACCATTAACAAACCCAGCATGGGTGGGCAATCCAGCAAGGCGTAATCGTAAACCTCGCTCACGTGTTCCAGTGATTTTTTAATCACCAGTCCCATCCCCTCTTTTGCACCTAACTGGCGATCCAGTGTTGCCAATGCGGATGATGCGGGCAAGACATGAATATTTTCAAATCGGGTTTTGCGAATAACGGCTTGCACATCCTGCGTTTGCAAAAAAAGATCATAACCACTGAACTCAATGTTATCGGGGTTCGATCCAAAATAACTGGTGAGTGAACCGTGAGGATCCAGATCAACCAGTAATACTTTGGCATGTCGATTATGTAAAACACCGGCCAGGCTGATCGCTGTTGTGGTTTTACCAACGCCACCCTTTTGGTTGGCAACCGCCCAGATTTTCATGGCGTTGCTCGAACCGGTGCACGGGTTGGCGTATTTTGCAATTCGCTGGGTGCATCGCCAGTGGCAGAATTTTCATCCGACGTGATGGGCGCTGATGGGATACTGCCGGTTTTTGGCGCGTAGGGTGACGTGGTGCCAAATATGTCTTCGCCCGATATCATGCGAATAATGACCCGGCGATTTTTTTGACGGTCAACTTCATTAAAATTAACAACCGCCGGCCGATATGCACCAAAACCAATTGCACCGAGTCGCGATGGATCTATACCCGCATCCGCAAATAAACGCACCACGCTGGCAGCACGTGCTGCCGATAATTCCCAGTTAGAAGGAAACTTTATAGTATTAATGGGTAAATCATCGGTATAACCTGAAACATAAATCGGATTATTTGTATCGCGAAATGATTCAACCAGGCTACTCAAAATATCCGTTGCCGGTTGCGACAATTCAGAGCTGCCACTCACAAATAAAATACTGGTATTAATTTCGACTTCCAGCCACTTTTCATTGCCGCGTACGGCAATTTGTCCGCGCTTGATAAACGGCTGCATGCTGTTTTCTATCCTGGCAGCGGTGGCTGACATGGAACGCAAGCTGGCATTATTTTCATGGCCTAATGCAATCGGCGCACGTTGCACCGAAATTCCCAATTGTGTTGCAGGCTGCGCATCGGCAGGCGAGGGTTTATGAAAGGCTTCCGTCATGGAATCAGACAATACGCGATACTTACCCTGATTCACCGATGAAATAGAATACATCACCACAAAAAACGCAAACAGCAAGGTTATAAAATCGGCATAGGACACCAGCCAACGATGGGTATTTTCTGCTTCAGGTTCTGTTCTACGACGCCGCATTTAATGAATATCCTGTGGGCGCGATGAATCGCGCCCCTACGTTTAACGTAAATAACTTTGTAAACGTGATTCAATGTTTCTTGGGTTTTCGCCATTCGCAATGCCGACAATTCCTTCCATCAACATCTCGTATTGCAAAACACGCTGCTGCACCATGGCCTTCAATTTGCCTGCCATCGGCAACAACAACAGATTCGCAAAACCCACACCATAAATAGTTGCCACAAAAGCAGTTGCAATACCCGATCCCAACATGCTCGGGTCCGCCAGGTTATTCATCACGTGAATGAGCCCCATTACCGCACCCAATATGCCGATGGTAGGGCTATAACCACCCATTATTTCGTAAAATTTGGCAGCCTGTAATTCGAACTGTTCCATCACACCAATTTCTGTTTCCAGTACATTGCGTATCGCCACTGCCTCATTACCATCAACCAGTAACTGCAAACCTTTTCTGGAGAATAAATCAGTTTCCAGTTCAGAGGCATTTTCCAGCGCCAGCAATCCTTCGCGGCGCGTCATGTGACTCCAGCTCATCACTTTTTCCAGCGTTTTATCCAGATTAACCGGCGGTTTAATAAACACCCAACGCGCCATCTGCATGGCACGTAAAAATACCGGCAGGGAAGTTTGTAACATGGCAGCACCCAGTGTGCCGCCGACAACGATAAGCAGGGCCGTTAACTGAAACAGCTGATCGAGATGACCACCTTCCAGGAAATTACCGCCCACAATGGCGAGCAACGCCAGCATGACGCCGATGATACTCAACAGATCCAAATTTGATTTTTGCATGACAATTATTTAATTATGGGTGGCCAGCTTTTTACCTATATCGGCCAAAGACAGGATTTGTTCAGCACTTTTTGCAGCCGCTGCCGGCATACCGTAAATGGTGCTGGTGGCTTCATCCTGCGCCCATATTGTGGCGCCGCGCGATTGTAATTTTTCACAGCCAACACGACCATCTGCGCCCATACCGGTGAGAATAATGCCCAGCACCCGCCCGCCTATAACCGTGGCCAATGAGTCAAAGGTTATGTCCACACAGGGCTTGTAGTTTTGCGCCGGGTCGGTTTCAGGCGTCACGCTCAATTGCAAATGGACACCGCGTTTGACCCGCATTTGCGTGCCACCGGGTGCCAGTAAAGCTACACCGGGGCGTAAAAAATCGCCGTCCCTGGCTTCGCGTACTTCAATCTGACACAGCTGATTCAGGCGTTTGGCAAACGCTTCGGTAAATGTGGCGGGCATGTGCTGTATCAGCAATAGAGGTAAAGGAAAATCTTGTGGTAGCTGCGTGAGCACGGCCTGCAAGGCCACCGGCCCGCCGGTGGATGTACCCATCGCCACCACATCAAAATCTTCCGGGTTAAATTTTTTACCTGCAAGTTTGGCAATAGCGGAGGGCAAAGGTGCAGCGGACTTTGCGGTTTCACGCAAGGCTATTGCCGGACGCAATATCGTGGCAACAGGTGTCACCGCAGTTGTTCGTGTAGCAGATTGTGCTAACGACTTCACCCGATGACACAAAATCCTGCAGGCTTCTTCCCGGTTGTTGGAGATATCATCAAAACGTTTGGGTATAAAGTCGGTGGCGCCGGCATCGAGTGCATCCAGTGTGGCCTGCGCACCGTCATAGGTGAGTGATGAAAACATCAATATCGGCGTCGGCCGAATTTGCATAATTTTGCGCGTGGCATCAATGCCATTCATCACCGGCATTTCTATATCCATGGTGATAACGTCGGGCTTGCACGCCACCACTTTAGCTAGCGCGTCCTGGCCGTCTACTGCCGTGCCCACCACTTCAAGCATGGGATCGGCACTTAAAATCTCGGTCAATCGACGTCGAAAAAAACCCGAATCATCAACGATCAGAATGCGTATGGTCATGCCTGGTCTCTATGAAATATCGTCGCTGCAAAATCCTGACGCCCCGTGACTCCACCACCCTCTCACGACCCTTTTTTGCCACGTGCCTTGAGCAAGCTCTGCACATCCAGAATCAGGGCAATACCCCCGTCACCGGTAATCGTTGACCCGGCCAAACCCGGTAAACCTTGCAGCATGGCACCCAGAGGTTTGATCACAACCTCCTCCTGTCCCACCACATGATCTGTCACCAGGCCCACCATTTTATTGGACAGGCTGACAATAACCACTTGGCCCTTGCCTTCGCCGTATTTAGGCTTATCACCGGGCTTAAGCAACCACTTGGATAAATAAAATAAGGGCACGGCTTTTTCACGCACCATGACGGTAAGCTGGCCATCTATAACATTGGTTTTACGTGAGGATAATTCAAAAATCTCCTTCACATTCGACAACGGCAAGGCAAACGTGCGTGCGCCCAGTGCAATCATCAAGGTCGGTAATATCGCCAGTGTCAGCGGTACCCTGATGGTTAAACAGGTACCCTTGCCGAGCTCGGAATGAATATCCAGCGCGCCATTTAACTGAGTAATGCGCGTTTTCACCACATCCATACCAACACCGCGGCCGGAGATATCGGTAATCTGATCTTTAGTGGAAAAGCCGGCTGCGAAAATCAGGCTATAGGTTTCCTTGTCGCTCAGGCGCGCGGCGGATTCTTCATCCATCATGCCTTTTTCAACGGCTTTTTTACGCAGCACTATCGGATCCATGCCTGCGCCATCATCTTCTATCGACAGCAAAATATGATCGCCTTCTTGCTGTGCCGACAAAATCACCGTGCCTTCACGCGGCTTGCCTTTTTTCAACCGCACCTCCGGTGTTTCAATGCCGTGATCCACGGCATTGCGTACCAGATGCACCAGCGGATCCGCCAGAGCCTCCACCAGGTTTTTGTCGAGATCGGTTTCCTCACCCATCATTTCCAGTCTGATTTCCTTGCCAATCTGGCGCGACAGATCACGTACCACGCGCGGAAAACGGCCAAATACTTTTTTAATCGGCTGCATGCGGGTTTTCATGACCGCCGTTTGCAAATCCGATGTCACCATATCGAGGTTGACGATGGCCTGAGCCACCTGGCCCTCGCCCATGGTGGCGCGCAGTGTTTGCAAGCGATTGCGCACCAGTACCAGCTCACCCACCAGATTCATAATTTGATCCAGACGTTCGATATCTACCCGCACCGAGGTTTCTGCGGCGGGTTTGGCCGCCGCCGCATCTTCAGCGGCCGCAGGCTTGGCGACGGCTGTTACCTTGTTGTCGGCGGGTTTGGCGGCTGCCTTGACGACGGGTTTCGATGCCGGGCTGGAAACCGGTTTGACGGCTGCCTTATTGGATGCTTTATCGGCGGCTATAGCCGTCGGCCCTTTACCCGCGCCGTGCAAGCTATCCATCAGCTTGTCAAAATCTTCATCCGTTATGGCTTCATCGCTATCGCTATCGGAGCTAACAGCGGCGGCTGTGCCGCCGGTAGGTCCTTTACCCTTACCGTGCATGGCATCCAATAACTTGTCGAAATCGTCATCGGTAATGTCCTCGTCATTGCCACGGCTGGGTGCGGCGGCGGCTGCTGCTGCTGCTGGGATAATCGCTGCAACAGTAGGTTTACCTTTGCCGTGAATTTGATCGAGCAGATTTTCAAATTCGTCATCGCTGATATCTTCGCCGCTACTGACGACACCCGAGTCAGATGGCGTTTCCATGGCATCCAGCAGGGCATCAAATTCGTCATCGGTTACATCATGAACCGCTGGCAGTTCGGGGATCGCTACGGCGACTGCTTCAGATACGCTGGCACCGGGTTTGGCATACTGTTTTAGCTGTGCCAGCAGCGAGGGTGGTGCCGGAGCTGGATCCCTACCTTCACGAATCTCACCAAACATGGTTTGTACGCAATCCAGACCTTGCAATACCGCGTCCATTAAATCCGGGGTGACGTTACGTTCGCCCTGGCGCAACACATTGAACACATCTTCACAAACATGGCAGGTACTCACCATCGGTTCAATAGCAAGAAAACCGGCGCCGCCTTTCACGGTATGAAAACCACGAAAGACCGCATTCAGTAAATTTTTATTGTCTGGCGTCTGTTCCAGATCAACCAGTTGTTCGCCCAGCAATACCAGTATCTCACCGGCTTCTACCAGAAAATCTTGCAGTATTTCATCATCGAGATTGATTGCCATACCGTTCCTAAAGAAAAAACTAAAAGCCTAAACTGGCCAGTAAATCATCCACATCATCCTGGCCTTTCATCACATCAACGGATTCCTTGCCCGGTATTTGCGG
>JANOOU010000281.1:0-3786 GCA_031421475.1 Gammaproteobacteria bacterium
GCTGGATTCCATTTTACAGAGTGAGACACTGCCATCCGGTTCGATGCTGATACGCAACACGATCTTGCCTTGTAAGGTCGGGTCATCACGCAGTTTACGGTTATAAATACGGTATAAGGCAGCCTTGTAGCGGTCAAAAACGATCTGGATTTCTTCATCGGTACGGGACGGGCCGGGACCATCGCTAAGCGGACGCTCGTCACCGGCGTAATCGGCGCCAATTGCACTTTCCACTCTAGAAAACGAGACGCCACCAATGCCTTTGCCACCACCGCCCACATTACGACTCAAGGCCGCGGTATTAATACCCGAGCTGCTGCCAGTACCCACTTGCGAGGTGACCAATGAACGGCTTACAACCGATGACTGCTGACCTTTATTAGTCACAGTCGCCTGTGTACCCAGTTTCATG
This sequence comes from Gammaproteobacteria bacterium, assembly GCA_031421475.1. Taxonomy (GTDB): domain Bacteria; phylum Pseudomonadota; class Gammaproteobacteria; order SZUA-229; family SZUA-229; genus JACPVK01. Next base: position 413 of record JANOOU010000281.1, read on the forward strand.
TCAGAGTTATCCATCAAATCAGCAAAGTCTTTACTGAAGGCAAGCAATCCCGAGCTTTCGGCTTTTTTGCGAGTAACGGTTTTCTGATCGTCCGGTTTTGGTTTATCCGCTATTTTTTCTTTTGACTCATCCGGTTTCTTTTCTTCAAGTTTCTTCTCTTCCAGTGGTGGTGGTGGCGGTGGTGGCGGTGGCGGTGGTTCTTTCTCGGCTAATAACTTGGCTAAACGCTCCGGTATTTCAATAATTTCATCACGATCAGGAATTGGCAGATCGTACATCGCGGTAAGCCAGCTCAAGATAAAAGTGAACAACAAAATCAGAAATAATATTTTACGATAGCGACTTTCATCTTCACCTTGCGTTGTCCAGGGCAATACCATTGGCTGGAACGGCCGCTTGGTCATTTCACGTTCTATAACAAATTCGTTCTTACGCTCTTCCTCGCGTTCATGCAGAATGAAAAACTCTTCCTGAAGAATATTGACCTGGGCTATAACACTTTGAATGTCGTCCTTGATCTGTTCGCGTCGCAGCTGCACTTCACGAACTTTCTCATCATAGTTAACAACCTGGTGGTAGATGCGCTGATAATAGTTCTGCGAATCCTGCTCACTACAGCCATCACCCCAAAACATGCAGGCGCCACCCAGCTTGTTCAGCTTATCAAGGCGATCCGCTAATTCACTTAGTAATACATAACGTGGCCGATCAACAAATAACACATCCAGCTCAGAATCAGCCAGACGCAAATTAGTCTCCAGCTCTGTAATACGCTGGCGGGCGGCTTCAATCTTTTGATTGATTTGTCGCTGTTGTTGGTCGATATCTTGACTCACGCATCAACCCTAGTTTTTGTTCTTCTTGGCTTTATCAATAACCGCCAGCGAAATTTTGCCATAACCTGCATGGGTGCAACTGGACATAATTTTTTTCAACAATTTGAAAGGAATAGTTTTATGAGCAAGAATAATAACCTCACTGCTCTCTGCAATGGTTTTTGTACTGGAACCAATTACGCGTGCTTTTTGCCGCAGCAACTTATCAGAAACAGGTTGAAAAACAGCACCCGGTGAATCCATGATCTCCTGTACCGTACCCACAGATTCACCCATTACCAACACTATCTGCTCAGTCACCATCACGACCACTGTTTCGCGTGGTTTGGAATCAACCACTGAATCGGGTAAATCCACTTCCTTGGGTGGTGTTAATACATCACTTGACCCTGAATTGATCAACAGGAAAAACACGAGAATGGTAAATACATCCATCAGGGATGTCAGGCTGAGGCTGGCTATTTTATTTTTTTTGCTGCGCTCCATGCGCCGCATACGCCGTGATTCATTCATCCCGGTCACCCAACAGTTGGCCCAATATCCAAGTCGTCATGGTGGCGCATCCCCAACTGAAATATTCGGGAACAATTCCACTTTCTGCACAACCAGGCTGCCAGTTTGAAGCACCTCCGCTGTACGGACCGTATCCATGACATGCACCAGATGCTCGTATTGAATATCAGCTTCCATCAACACGGTTGCGTCAAGCTTGTCTGGAACCTTGGCTTTGATTTCAATTAAAAATTCTGCCAGTTTTTTAAAGTCGTAATTATTATTTTGTTTCGGGATGCTCACCAGAACACTCTGCCCATTCCCTACATCCAGGCTTTCCGCGCGCACAATAATTTCGACCGACATTTGCGGTTGATTGGGTGCGGATACACCCGATGAAACCGGTAAATCGAGCTCCAGAATGTTCACCCGTGAAAACACCGCATTAATCAACATAAACGGAATCAGAATCACCATCAGGTTAAGAAAGGTGGTGATTTCGAGCTCCGCCGGTTCTTTATCGCTACGCCGGTAGTGTTTGCGCCTGGCCATTGATATCAGCCGCTCTTCGCAGCCAGTGCGGATAGACGTTTGGCATATTCAGAAATAATATTCAGTGTTTTTACAGAGGCCATTTCCAGGCTGTCAATAATCTCGCCGGTTTTAGCGGTTAACATCGCATGGATGATTAATAATGGAATACCGGCTATCAATCCCAATGCGGTTGTATTCATCGCCACGGAGATACTGTCTGACAACATATCCGCCTTTTCTGCAGGATTGGCATTGGCTACTGCGGTAAAGGCTTCAATCAGTCCCATAACCGTACCAAGCAACCCCAGCAACGTAGCGATATTTGCAAACAATGCGACATAGGCCGTGCGTTTTTCCAGCTGTGGAATAATTTCCATCATGCTTTCTTCCATAGCGATTTCGATGTCATCGCGACGGCGCACAGAACCTTGTCTTGCCAGGCCCATGTTGAGCAGGCGTCCGATAGTTGAATTATCGTCACCGACCAATTCACGCGCCTTATCAAAATCGCCTTCCTCCAAAACCGGCTGCAACCGCTCCCACACCTTGCGGTTGGCACTGCGCACGCTAGTCAGCTTGATCCAGCGTTCAACAGAGATAGCCGTACCCATGGCAAACACCAATAAAATGGGATACATCCATACACCACCTTCCTGTATAAACTTCACCAACGATTCGATCATGCCCATCACTCAGCTCCTCGCTATAACTCTATTCGTTAAAATCTCATGGACCATTGGTGAGCTGGTAATAATCCAGCTCACGCATAAATATTTCTTTATCAACCGGTTGCATACGCTCATCCAGCAACCCTGATGTCAAACTTGACTCGACTCCCACCTGGGAATCTTTCCACGGTACGATATACAAAGATTTGGGCGCTTCCTTGTTACCGATAATGGAAATACCCGACAACTCTTTTACCTCATCTGGCGCGCTCTTGGCAGGCGTTTTTTTCTCCGGCTTCTTGTCTTCTGCCCAAACGGTGGTGATACCGAGCAAGATCAGAAAAATAACGACGAAATATTTCATTATCGACCTGCCTTGCGTTTGATATCAGCTATCCAGATAGCCACGGTTTTATCATCCGGAACGTATTCAATGAAACGCTCATATTGTTTTAGTGCGCAATCCATATCATGTAAGTAAATATCACAGAGAATACCCAGATTCTTGATTGCAGGCAAATACTCCGGGTGTTGCGACAAGGCATTGTTGTAGGCATGGCGCGCATCATCAAATCGGCCCAGCTTCCGATACAGCATGCCTAACTCATTATTGGCAACCGGGTGACCCAAATCAATCTGCACGGCCTTGCGCAAAAAATCTTCAGCAAGCCTGTTATCGCCCTTGCGCTGATAGGCCATACCCAAATTCACATACGGAGCAACCAGACGTTGCTCGGAGGCTATCACCTCTTTCAGTAAACTGATCGCCGTGTCGTATTCACTGGCATTCAGTGCGATCAATGCCTTGTCAAACATTTCCTGCACAGAAGCATCGACAACCACA